>JAWWAM010000270.1:0-4604 GCA_033721715.1 Marinobacter sp. | reverse complement strand
TGAAGTATCGCAGGGTCGTTGTCGATACACAGCACGTGCAACCCTCCCAGGCTGGAGACACGCCGGGATGCAGGGGCAGGCCGGGCGGCATTCTGCTCGCCGGGTTCGGGAGGAGCGACGGGTACCGTAATACTGAACACGCTCCCCAGTCCCTGGACGGAACGGACATTTACCGGGTGGTTGAGCATGCCGCAGATACGGTCAACGATGGCCAGCCCCAGGCCCAGCCCCTTTTTGTCCCGGCCTTGCTGGAAGCGACGGAATTCTTCAAAGATATGGGCGAGCTGATCATCCGGGATACCGGGGCCGGTGTCCCAGACTTCAATTCGGATATAGCCCTTCAGGCGTCGACATCCCAGCAGGATCTTCCCGCTGGGGGTGTAACGGATGGCATTGGAGAGAAAGTTCTGGATTACCCGCCTGAGCAGCTTGGAGTCAGAGCGCACCCAGGCAGTACTGGGCACGACGTGCAGATCCAGGCCCTGATCCTTGGCAATTGCAGAGAAATCTGTGGCCAGGTGGCGCATGATCTCGTTGACAGGGAATACGCCGATATCCGGCTCCAGCGCGCCCGCGTCCAGTTTGGATATGTCCAGCAAGGTGCTGATAATTTCTTCGGCCGCTCCAAGGGAGCTGTCGATATGCTCTACCAGTTCACTCATTTCCGGGTCCCGGGCTTTGCCGGCAAGGGCAGAGGTGAACAGACGCGCAGCATTCAGTGGCTGAAGCAGATCGTGACTGGCGGAAGCGAGAAAGCGGGTTTTACTCTGGTTCGCCTGTTCAGCAACGGACTTGGCTTTGAGCATTTGCTCGTTGATAACCTGCAGCTCCTGGGTGCGCTCCTTCACCCGTTGCTCCAGGTAGATGTTGGTTTCCTTGAGCGCCTGCTCTGTGCGGCGCATGGCGGTGATGTCCTGGAAGGTGGTGACATAGCCGCCGCCGGGGATCGGGCTGCCATCAATGCGAAGTACCGTGCCGTCAGGGCGCTGCCGTTCATAGGACATGGGAAGGCCTTCCCGCATGCGATTGCAACGGTCGGTAATAATATCGTCGATGCGTCGTGCCGGCAGGTTGGCATTGGTCAGGTTGTAGCGCATCAGATCTTCCACGGGCCTGCCGACCCGGACAAACCCGGCGGGGTAATTGAATTGCTCAAGGTAGCGCTGATTCCATACCACCAGCTGTTGCTGATGATTTACCACCGAAACACCCAGGCTGATGTTCTCAATGGCGGATTGCAGAAGTTCCCGGCTGAATGTCATGGCCTGGGAGGCTTCATCGACAATGCTGACCACATCCTCAATCTGCATGTCCCGGCCGGTCAGCGTTGACTCAAGGACAACCCTGGCCGTGGATGCACCGATGACCGAGGCCAGCTGCCGCTCGACAAACTTCATCAGATGCGATGAAGCGGGGCGATGAATGTGCAGGCGGATGGCGTTGCGACGCTCGTAATTGCGGAATATCGCCTCCGCGCGCTCCTCTCCCATGAAGCGGTCAGCGATGGCCTGGAGGTCGGAAGTAAGGATCTCGCCCTGCCAGCTCTGTTGTTGGGGCGTTTCCGCTTTTGGCTGGGGATCATGGAAGAACGAGGCAATCTGGATTTTCTCACGCACCCGCTGCCGGGTGAGCATGGACAACACAACGTAGGTGATGGTGTTTATGCCCAGGCTCCAGATGATGCCATGGCTGATCTCGTCCAGCTCGGAGCCGAACAGGGCCGTCGGTCTGGTCCAGTTGATACCCCAGATGCCCTGTTCGATCAGCGTATCGCTCAGCCAGCCGGTTGACGCCAGTGCCGGCAGCAACAGCGTGTAACACCACATCAGGAAACCGAGGCCCAGCCCCCACACCGCGCCCGTGTGGTTGCCTCTGCGCCAGAGTATGCCCCCTGCCAGGGCAGGGCCAAACTGGGCCGCTGCAGCGAACGACAGGAGCCCGAATGCCGTGAGGCTGTAGTCTTCCCCGGCCATGCGATAAAAGCCGTAGGCAGTAAACAGAACGACGAAGATGGCCACACGACGAATACTGAGCAACAAATAGCTCAGGTCCGTGCGTTTATTCATGCCCGGCCGGAAAAATTTCAGCAGGGCCGGCATGATGATTTCGTTGCTGACCATGGTAGCGATGGCCACAGAACAGACAATCACCATTGCAGCTGCTGCTGAACCACCGCCAAGGAAGGCCAGTATGGCGAGCCATTGTTCGCCGGCAGCAATAGGCAGGTTGAGAATCAGTATGTCCGGGTCCGAGGAGCTGACCTCCGGTGACAGAAGTCCGGCCGCTGCAATAGGCAGTACAAAGGCACTGGCGATGATCAGGTAGATGGGCATGGCCCATCGGGCAGTCTCGAAATCCCGGTGGTCGGTGTTCTCGACGACCATGACGTGAAACTGCCGTGGCAGGCAGATAATGGCCAGCATGGCCACCAGCGTCTGCGTTATAAAGGCTGGCGCCTCGATGCCATCCGTGGTCAGGGTGCCCACCAGGCCGGCTTCACGGACATTGTTCAGAAGATCTCCGAAACCACCGTAGAGGCCATAACCAACAAACAGCCCGACCGCCACGAAGGCAACGATCTTGATCAGCGATTCGAAGGCAACGGCCTGGATCATGCCGCGATGGTGTTCCGTGGACTCCAGGTGCCGCGTGCCAAACAGCACGGTAAACACCGCCAGTACCACGGTGATGTACCAGGCAGAGTCGTTCCATGCGGCTGTGCTCAGCTCGGTGTGGGCTGTTCCTGAGTCCGAGAGCACGGTAAAGCCCATGGAGATGGCTTTTAACTGAAGCGCAATATAGGGGACGCTGCCAATTAGCGCGAAAATGGCAACCATGGCGGCCAACGACTGGGATTTGCCATACCGCGAAGCAATGAAGTCGGCGATGGAGGTACTGTTGTTGCGCTTACTGATGAAGATGATACGACGCAGCAGAGGGGCGCCAAACACGAATACCAGCAAAGGGCCCAGATAGATGGGCAGGAAGCCCAGCCCTTCCTGGGTAGCACGCCCCACAGCGCCGTAGAAGGTCCATGAGGTGAAATAGACCGCAAGGGACAGGGCATAGACATGGGTTCGTGCCCAGCGCCGGCGATACAGCCCGGGATGTCGGTCACCTGCCCATGCTATGGCAAACAGCAGCGAGATGTAGGTGATCGATATGAGGACTAACAGCCAGCCACTGAGCATAAAGAGGCTTTCCCAAAATACGATGAACAGACGTCAGGTCCGGTACACGGCACTACCGGTCGCAGGCAAGCTCCAGCAATTGGTCGTCGTCGGACAATGTTCGAAGTGCACTGGTATCCAGGCCCGTTTCGCTTTTGAGGGGGACCAGTTCACGAGTGTCACAGTTTAGCAGATACATTTTTTGCGACACCGCGTCGGTGTAGGACTGTTCGAAGCGGTAAAGACTGAATCGGACGATATTCTGCTCCGGGTTATCCCGGGTAACGCTGTTGGTATCCAGAACGGTAAATGCCGTGACCTGCGGGACCACATAGGCCCAGGGTCGCCAGGGCGCGCCATATTCTTCGGTGCTTACCACGATGGCCTCTTCCGGGAGCTGCGTCTGCTTGAGTTCAAACCAGGTGTATTCCATGTATATCAGGTAACCAAGCATACCCGCGCCGGCAAATACCGGAATAATCCACTTGGGCGCCTTTTTTCGGGTGATAGCACGTATACCGAGGGCGATACCGGCGGCGCCGAGACCACAGAATACTGTCGCCACAAAAGTCCAGAACATAAGATTGTTTCCTCGAAAAAAAACGGGCTTCCCCAATGAGGAAGCCCGTTCAGGTTCAGCCTGTCAGATTTTCATCTGTCGTTGGCTGATGTGTTGCTTAGTGGTCAGTCGCTTTGCCGGAACCGCGTGGGTAACGGACGCTTTCGACCAGTTCCTGAATCTCAACGGGCGGCTCTTCGGTCGCATGAGAGACCGCAAAGGCTACCGCAAAGTTGATGATTGCACCAACTGCACCGAACGACAGCGGGGAAATGCCCAGCAGCCAGTTGTCCGGAGTGTTGGCCAGGTTGTTGGTTCCCGGAATGAAGAACCAGCCGAGGAAGATGAAGATGTAGACCAGGGTAGCACCCAGGCCAGCCAACATTCCCGAGATGGCGCCCACATTGTTAATGCGCTTGAAGAAGATACCCATCATCAGCGCCGGGAACAGCGAGGCTGCCGCGATACCGAAGGCCAGAGCTACCACCTGTGCCGCGAACCCTGGAGGGTTGGCACCAAGGTAGGTCGCCAGCACGATGGCAACGGCCATGGAGATACGTGCTGCCAGCAGTTCCCCTTTCTCTGAGATGTCGGGTTTGAAGCCGCCTTTGATCAGGTCGTGACTTACCGCGGACGATATTGCCAACAACAGACCCGCTGCCGTCGACAGTGCTGCCGCGAGGCCGCCAGCTGCTATCAGGCCGATAACCCAGCCTGGCAGGTTGGCAATCTCGGGGTTCGCCAGTACCAGAATATCGTTGTTGTAGGTGAATTCGTTACCTTCCCAACCACGAGCTTCAGCTTCGTCTGCGAACTCTGCATTACCATCGTTGTAGAACTGAATGCGACCGTCGTTGTTCTTGTCTTCGAACTGG
>JAWWAM010000269.1:0-4609 GCA_033721715.1 Marinobacter sp. | reverse complement strand
CTGGCCGTCTGCTGCGGTGCCTGGCCCGTCATAGGCCACGTTTGGCGCCCTGCGTACCCGGCGCTGACCGGAGTTGTACAACCATGCCCGACGTGGCTCTTCCACCTGGTTGATGGTTTCATGAACCAGCAACACATTCCCTGCAAGGCGGGAGGGGGCGGTAATGGCCTGCTTGAAGTAGAACATGACGTTGTCGTCCTTGCCCTGCTCGTAATCTTGCAGAGCCACCCGTTCGGTGAACGACTCGGTAAACCGCACAGGGCTGAAATCCCCATTGGGCTGGGGTGTCACCTGGGCCACGTTACGGGTGAAAGAGCCACCACGGTAGCGGGTAATATGGTTGAAGATCACTTCAAGACCGTTCTGCGGAATCGGGAACGCTGTTGCAGTCTTGTAGTTCTCGAGACCGTTTCCACTGTCGATCAGCTCCACCGTAGTCGCATTCTCAACGGTTTTTTCCTGAACATCTTCAGGATAGGTGCCTGTGCGGCGGGTTTTGTAGACTGGAATGAAGTAATCATCGTAGGCCTTGATGGTGGCGATCTGGCCTGGCGTCAGATTATCGGCATACTCGTCCACATTGCTCTGGTCAATCCGGAACAGCTCCTTATCCTCGGGGAACGGGTCGGTATAGCGGCCATCCCCCTTGTAGCCGGCGGGCGCCTCGGTCAGCCCTCCCGTCCATTCGGGAATCTCATCCCCGTTGCCGGCTTTTTCGGCACCGATCGGTGTCAGCGTATCGCCAAGTTTGGCGGCTTCCTCCTGGGAAACGGCAGCCAGCGATGGGCCCGAGAGCAGAAGGCTCCAGGCGATTGCCCCATAAAGCACTTTTCTGGAAGAGTTCATCATCAGATTCTCCTTTGTGGTTGTAATGGGCTCAGAATGAGTAAGAAACAGACGCCGCGATGAAATCGCGATCGTTAATGACGTTGTATTCGCCACCGAAGTAGTTGGTGTAGCTCAGGGTTGCCTTGTAGGAATTCTGGTAATTGGCATCGATACCCAGGCCCACGGACTTGTTGCCTTCGTTGAAGTTGCCGCCGGGATCAGGTGCATACCCTTCCACATCGTGGGACAGAAAGACTTTCGGCATGAGATTCACGCCGGCAAAGGCGCTGGGGTAGTCCCAGGCAAACAGCGCGCGGTAACCCCATGAGAACGAGGTAGTGAAGCCATCCCCACTACAGTTACTGGCATTGATATTCAAGCGGGGGTCATCGTCGGTACCCTGGCTGCAGAAATCCCCGGAGAAGCTGTCCCCGTCCAGCGGCACTGGCCCCACCCCATAGATGCCGGAACGTCCGTAACGGGCGTCCGAAGTACTTGGAAGGTCGTGAACGTAGGTGGCGCCCACTTCCGCCACGATGATGAATCGCGCAGCGCCCATCACACGGTCGATAAAGTGAATCGCCGTGGCCTGTGCCTGGGACACGTTATAGCGGTCATAACCGTCCACCGCTTTGCCGGCATAGTTGAAATCGGGGTTCTCTTGCCGCTGCTGCTCTTCCAGTTTGCTGACCACCTGACCGTCTGGCCCGCGCTGCTGCAAGCCGCCATAGATCAGCTCAAAGGTATTCCACTGAATCGGCATGTTGGGGCGGAAGCTGTATTCAGCGCCCAACGAGGTGCCGGTTGGCAGAGTGGTGTTGAAGCTGACACCATAGAGATCAATGTCGCCCGGATATTCAATGAAATAGCTGGGGAACCGTGAGTGCGGAAGGTTCGGGTCGCTTTTCTGGTTGCCCTGCGGATCCGAGGGGTTATTCACGACACCACTGATGTAAGGCAGCCGGCTGTGATAGCGGGTGTAATAGAAACCAAGCTCGGCGTCCAGCTCGGTGATGTACCAGCGCACGGCAGCACCGAACTGGTCCTTGTCGCCGGGCTCCCTGTCACCGAGGCGCGGCGAGACAAACCCTTCCTCGAGGGCCTGGGAATCCGGTACCTGGCCTGCCAGCAGGACCGGGCCACAACCGTCCGCCGCCACGTCCGCGGATGAGAAGAACGTACCGCAGTCGTCAATCCTGAAGCTGTCCCAGTCAGTCTGAACAAAGCCTTCCACCGTCACTTCCGGTGTAATCCCGACCGACGTATAGAGCATTTCCACCGGCAGCAGAACGTCCTTGAGTTCTGCACCAGGCGCCCGGAAGGCCGGCACATCAATGGGGTTCACCGCATTGATGCCGCCGAGAATAAAGGTGCTTTCGCCCCAGTTAACCACCTGGCGGCCATAGCGGACCGAAACCGGCGTATTGCCGAAATACCAATCGGTAAAAACATAGGCATCCAGCAGGTCGACACCGGCCGCGTTATCCCTGGCCTCATCATTGAGGGTTCGCCGCTGGCCTACCGGGTCTTCCGCCCGGCGGTTATCCCTTAGCTCGTGGTCGTAATAGTAGGTAGCCCGCGCCAATGCCCCGATCCGGGTCAGGTAGTTACTGTCCGGCACATAATCGAGAAACAGCTCGCTTCGACCCTGAAGCCGCTGGGAATAAGGCTCGTACTGCTCGAAATTCAGGTTGCCGTCGTCAAAATTGTTGGAAGACGCGCCGGTATCACTGAATGCAAATTCCGGCCCCAGGTTGCCTTGCGAGATCAGATCCTTGTCCTGGTCCTGCAGCCGATAGCCGATCCCCGCCGTCAGGGTGGTGGAAAAAGAAGCGTCGATTTCATAGATCTCGAAATCAAAGGCCATGGCCGGAGCAGTTGAAAAAAAGGCACTGACAGCCAGTGCCAGGCGCTTGCGATGTAGGCTTGTTGTTGTCATTGGGTTGTGACTCCACATTTTCTGAAGGCGTAGCCATCCCCGCGGATGGAATTTTTCGCCATCGATAATTGAGGTTTGATCGGGAATGCGCCGCCGCGAACCGGCGACGCTGTCTTCAGGTTGCAGGCACTTTAGAGAAGGCCATCCAGCAGACCACCATCGTCGTCGCCGCTGCCGTCGTCCGTGCCGCTGTCCGGCTCGTTGCCGGCATCGGTGTTACCTTCGGCGGTACAATCGACGCCCGAAGTATCGGCATCCTGGACTACACAGGGGTTGGTGACTGATACGGTTCCGCTACTGAACAGCTCCAGCATCTGGGCAATCATCTCGTCAAATACAGCCCGGGAAGAGAAGCCATCAACGCTTTTCTGGCCGGCAGATACAGGGTTGCCGTGAGAGCCTTCAAGGTAACGGGTAATGGCAGGAAGCCCTGTTGCCAGTGGGGTTGATACGGCCACCATGCCGGCAGCCAAAGGCTCGGTTCCGGCAAGTGGGGCATTTTCGCTGCTGATGACGAATCCAGTCTCGGCAACCGTGGTTTCAAGTGACCCTTTTGCATAGAGCAAATCGTCTG
This sequence comes from Marinobacter sp., assembly GCA_033721715.1. GTDB lineage: Bacteria > Pseudomonadota > Gammaproteobacteria > Pseudomonadales > Oleiphilaceae > Marinobacter. The sequence goes on along the minus strand of JAWWAM010000269.1, from coordinate 1,268 downwards.
CCGAGTTGGGGATGGTGTTGTCGGTGGGCCGATCCTCGTCACCATCTACGCCAACCATCTCCGTCAACAGGGTGCTGGTGTCACGATAGAAGCTGGCATAGGCAACCGGATCTGCTGAGTCCACCAGGCCCTGGAATACATTGAAGTAGATGTTGAGTTCCGTCCGTCCCTGGGCCAACAGGCCATCGGAAGCAGCGTCCAGTCCTGGCAGGAGCTGTGGCGCCAGTGACGGCGAATTTTCCAGCAGGCGGGTGAACTGGCCGCCGGTGTTCAGCAGGTTCGATGCCTGTACTTCACCCAGATTGCTGTTACCTGCCTGGGCTGCGGCGTTATTGACCGGAGGAAAGGCTGCACCGCCCATACCGCTGATGGAATGGCTGAGAAAGTAGACGCGGCTGGGGTCAATATTCAGAGTCTGTGAACAGTTACCTGCCGCCTGACAGGCACTGATCGCGTCTTCGATGGCCTGTAGCGACGCATTCACATTGAGCAGGTCCAACGTGGCCTGGCGCATATTGTCCCGGGTGTTGGCGTAGTTAGTGAAGTTCAGGAACAATCCACCGGATTCAGGTTCCGGCAGCTCTGCAGCAGGCACCGCGCTCATCGCATCGTTGGCGGCAAACCCGAAATGACGCTCGGTCGCCCCGGCCGATGCGCCCGCCTGGGTTGTAATCGGGTTCAGACCAACAACACCCTCCCCGAAAATACCGTGCAGGGGCTGGTCAATACCAATGGTGACAAAGCAGTCGAAGCTGTTGCCCGGGTCTGCACAAGACAGGCCGGCCGCGGTCGCCAGTGGCAGAATGGCGGAACGATCGGTGGTCACTGCGTGCTGGTAGATGATAACCGGATAGCCGTTAATGGGCGGCTGAAGCGCTGTCAGAGCCTGGTCAGTATCCGGTGCGGCCACCACAACGGGGACGGTGGTGTCTCCGGTTTTCGCTGTGAACGGAAAGCGGTAGCTGATGCGGTCCGAGGTCGCTGGATCCAGGGATTCGTTTCCGCTGAAGTCCGCCGGCATCCAGTTGCCAGACTGTATGGCCGAGCCATCAGAAGCCTCCGGAACACCCTGGTAATAAGGCAGTGAAATCTCGCCCTCATACACATGGATATTCAGAGGTGTGCCCGCTACTTCCTGGGCCAGCGCAGGATTGACGTCACCGCCATCCCGCTGACTGAAGATATTCACCGCCCGTGGTTTCGGGGTGTCAAGAACATCCTCTGCCGCGGAGGCAAGGGCCTGGGCTTCACTCTCCGGATCTGTCACG
>JAWWAM010000268.1:0-4610 GCA_033721715.1 Marinobacter sp. | reverse complement strand
GACGCCAAACGCTGGGCCACGACGGCAGGTCATCGGTGGCCAATGCCGTCCATGTATATTTACGGCAACAAAGACAAGGTGATTATTCCGGAATACCTCAATCACATTGAGGAATGTTTCGAGTCTCTGCGTGTAGAGCAGGTGGAAGCGGGGCACTTTCTGCAGGAAGAACAGCCGGTATTAGTGGCGGACTACCTCAACGACTTCCTGGAAGACTAGCGGGAGGGACTGACGAACACCCAGTTGGTACCCACGTCGTCGCACACGATGATGTCACGGTTGATCACCGTGCACAGCGAAATATCCTGCGGCAACTCATCGTGATAACGGGCTTTGACCGCCAGGGTTTTCTTGTCCTGTTTGAGCAGGGTAAATGTCTGCTCCATGCGCCGTGCAAAGTCGACACCGCCATCTTCGATGGTGTGAAAGGCATTATGGAACGCGGTGAAACTCATGGTGTTGGCACCCAGGCCGATGTCCACCATGTTGGGAATGTACCGGTCGTAGGCGTCTGAAAGGTAACGCCGCACCGCTTCCTCATCATCGCGGTTACCTTCGAAGGGGCTCAGGTCCAGGCGATTCTCCGGCTCCAGAGCGCCGTCCGCCAGCCTGTTGTTGGGCAGATTTTCCGTCAGCTCATAACGGCGTTGTGGGCAGTTAATGTGCTGACCTTCCAGGCGACAATCCGCCAGCCGCCCAGTGAGTTCGGAGTCCTCTTCCTGTTCGGTTGGAGCATGCCGCGAGTTGGCCGGGGCAGGGCCGTCCTGCGAAGGTGGGGGAGCTGTTGGCGCGGAAGCACCGGGATCAGGTACCTCCAGGCCCAGGCGTTCGGCGGGGCGGCGCAGAAGCAATGCCTGTACCTGGGGGTCGTTGCGCTTGAAATCCGTCGGAGAAGGCAGGCCCGCACCCTGCCCCTCGGCGACAATTTTGCAGTACAACTTTTCCAGCCCGGTTTTCGCGCCCTCCATGCAGGCTTCATCGGCAGGGGCGGCCTGGGTGGTGCCAAAGCAGACCCCAAGCACGAGCAGTGTCAGCCATCTAGCTGTCATCACGCTGCCCCAGGGCCACTCGAGCCATCAGGTCTTCCACCCGGCGAATGGTCTCGGCATCGCCCTTCTTGCCGGTGAGTACCACCTGGGAGCCGATGGTGGCCACGTACATCAGTAGTGACAGGTCCCGGATGCGCTGGGGGTCACTGCTCAGGCGTTCATAGAGTTCGCAGTTCTGGTTGATGCGGGCTTCGTCCACTTCCGTCACCAGGTCCGCGGCATAGTCGTTGCGGCGGGCAAAGTCCCGGACGGCCAGCTCCACCTGCAAGCGGCGGATGTTACGGGAGGCATCAGTGAGCAGCAGTTCCAGGATCTGCCGCAGCTCGGTTTCCACATCGCCACCCTTGGGTTTCCAGTACTGAAGTTCGTGTAGACGGCGGTCGCGCCAGCGGTCGAGAAAACTGACCACCAGATCTTCATGGTCCTTGAAGTGCCAATAGAAACTGCCCCGGGTGACACCGAGTTTTTTCGCCAGCGTCAGCACCCGCAAATGGCTGAAACCGCCAGCGGCCACTTCCCCGGCAGCAGCATCCAGCCAGTCGTCACGGGTCAGTTGCGCTTTTCCCGGATTCTTGCGGCGAGTACGTGTGGTCTGTCGGGCGTCAGTCATTCGGTGGTCAGATCCTGCTGCTGGCGGTATCGGGTGCATTCTACATGAACAGGGCCAGCACATCTGAAACCGTTGACCCCACCCAAAACATACATTAGTGTATGGACCAACAATACACCAGTGTATGGGGATTTCAATGCAAATCGCCATACCAACCGATGCACCGATTCCAGTATCAGGGAGCTGCCAGATGAGTACCGCCCATTACGACGTGAACGGCACAATTGCCGTAATCCGACTCGACAATCCACCTGTCAACGGCCTGGGCCTGGCACTTCGCCAGGGCATTGTAAGTGGTATCCGCCAGGCGGAAGCCGATGATGCTGTGAAAGCCGTTGTGCTGATTGGCTCTGACCGTGCCTTTTCCGGCGGCGCCGATATCAGCGAATTTGGCACTTCCAAAGCCACTGCCGAACCCAACCTGAACACCGTGATCAACTATGTGGAAAGCAGTCGCAAGCCAGTGATTGCCGCCATTAGCGGAGCATGCATGGGCGGCGGGCTGGAACTGGCTCTGGGATGTAATTATCGCATTGCCAGGCCCGATGCCCAGATCGCCCTGCCGGAAGTGAAACTGGGCCTGCTGCCTGGTGCCGGCGGCACCCAGCGCCTGCCCCGTGTGATTGGTGCCGAGCACGCCCTGAACATGATTGTCTCCGGCAGCGTGGTGCCAGCCAAGCAGTTCAAGGGCAGCGCCCTGTTTGACGAGATTGTCGATGGCGAACTGCTGGACGCCGCTATCGCCTATGCCACCAAGGTGGTCAGCGAAAACCTGCCGCTGAAGAAAGTACGTGACCTTAAAGCCAAGCACCCCAACCCGGAAGGCTTCTTCATGTTCACCCACAACACCGTGGGTGCCATGGCCAAGAACTACCCGGCGCCGCTGAAGTGCGTGGAGGCTGTAAAGGCCGCTGTGACCATGCCTTTTGACAAGGGTATGCAGGTCGAACGCGAAGCCTTCGTAAACCTGATGCAGACGCCGGAATCCCGTGCCCTGCGCCACGCCTTCTTTTCCGAGCGGCTGACCAGCAAGATTGCTGACGTGCCCTCCGATACCCCCGTGCGCGACATCAAATCCGTGGGCGTGATCGGCGGCGGCACTATGGGTACCGGCATCAGCATCAACTTTCTCAACGCCGGTATCCCGGTGACCCTGGTCGAAATGAAGCAGGAAGGTCTGGACCGTGGTGTTGAGGCCATCCGCAAAGTCTATGAAGGCCGGGTCAAGAAAGGCCGCATGAGCGAAGACGACGCCAAAGCAAAGATGGCTCTGCTGACCCCGTCCCTGTCCTATGACGACCTGAGCAATGTGGATCTGGTAATCGAAGCCGTCTTCGAAGAAATGGGCGTGAAGCAGTCCGTGTTCGAGAAGCTGGACGAGGTGTGCAAATCCGGCGCTATCCTGGCCTCCAACACCTCCACCCTGGACCTGAACAAGATCGCCAGCTTTACCAAGCGGCCGGAAGATGTCATCGGCCTGCACTTCTTCAGCCCGGCCAACATCATGAAGCTGTTGGAAGTCGTTCGCGGCGAGAAAACCGCCAAGGATGTGCTGGCCACCGCCATGAAACTGGCCAAGACCATCAAGAAGACCGCCGTGGTTTCCGGTGTGTGCGATGGCTTTATCGGCAACCGCATGATCAACCAGTACCAGCGCGAAGCCCTGCTTATGCTGGAGGAAGGCGCCAGCGTGCAGCAGATCGACAAGGCCATCGAGAAGTTCGGCTTCGCCATGGGCCCGCTGCGTATGGCCGACCTTGCCGGCGGCGACATCGGCTGGGCTATCCGCAAGCGCCAGTATGAAGAAAACCCAGACATGGTGAAGATGGTCGTCGCCGACCGCCTCTGCGAAATGGGCCGCTACGGCCAGAAGACCGGCGCCGGTTTCTACCGCTATGAGCCGGGCAACCGCAACGCCCTGCACGATCCGGAAGTGGACAAGGTGGTGGACGAAGTGCGCGCCGAGCTGGGCATCACCCCGCGCAAGATCAGCAACCAGGAAATCGTCGAACGCTGTGTCTATGCCCTGGTCAACGAAGGCGCGCAGATCCTGGACGAAGGCATCGCCCAGCGCGCCTCCGACATCGACATGGTGTACCTGACCGGTTACGGCTTCCCGGTGTTCCGCGGCGGCCCCATGCATTACGCCGAAGAGGTCGGGCTGCCCAACGTGGTTCGCGCCATGCAGGCCTTCACCGAAGACCGTCACACCCAGCCAGGTTTCTGGGAGCCGGCAGCGCTGCTGGCCAAGCGCGCTGAGGAAGGCAAGGGTTTCGACGCTAAATAACCGGTCCACGAATTTATTCGGAGAATTATTATGTCCAATGATGTTGTCATCGTATCCACTGCCCGCACGCCCCTGGCCAAGTCCTGGCGCGGCGGCCTGAACATGACCCACGGCGCTACCCTCGCGGGCCACGCCATCCAGCACGCGGTTGAGCGTTCCAAAGTCGATCCCAACGAAATCGAAGACGTGCTGATGGGCTGCGCCCTGCCGGAAGGCTCCACCGGTAACGACGTCGCCCGCATGGGCGCCATCCGTGCCGGCCTGCCGGTCTCCGTGGCTGGCGCCACCATCAACCGCTTCTGCTCCTCCGGCCTGCAGGCCATCGCCATGGCGGCCCACCACATTGCCGTGGACCGGGTGCCGGTAATGGTCGCCGGCGGTGTGGAATCCATCTCCACCGTGCAGGCCAACGTCAACCAGAACTACTTCATGGAACCCTGGCTGGCCAAGAACAAGCCGGAGCTGTACTGGTCCATGCTGGACACCGCCGAAACCGTGGCCAAGCGCTACGGCATCAAGAAAGAAGACATGGACGAGTACGGTGTGCGCAGCCAGCAGCTGGCCGCCAAATCACGTGACGAAGGCAAATTCGACGACGAAATCGTGCCCATCACCACCACCATGGGTGTTGCCGACAAGGCCACCGGCCAGCTCAGCACCCGGG
>JAWWAM010000267.1:0-4613 GCA_033721715.1 Marinobacter sp. | reverse complement strand
GGCAAGGACGGGGCGCTGAACGAATATATCGGTGAAACGCATTACTCGGACGCCTCCGCCGGCTTGTCGCTCTCTTCCTGGACTTCGACTTTCTGTTCCGCGCGTAATCTCAGCAGGCCTTTGGAGACCACCCGTTCACCCTCTTCCAGTCCATCGGTTACGGCGACGCGCCCGTCACGGGTATCACCGGTCTGCACCGTGCGGCGATTTACAATCAGGTCGCCATCGTCGTTCTCTTCCACAACGAAGACGAAGTCGCCGTAGGTGTTGTAGGAAATAGCGGTGCGAGGCACGGTAACAACCTCCCGATCTTCCGGCTGGCGGGTAGCAATTGTTGCAAACATACCGGGGCGCAGCAGGTTGTCCTCGTTGTCCAGTGTGGCACGAATGCGAACGGTACGGGTTTCAGGATTAACCGAGGTGTTGATGGCGCTGACCTTGCCCTCGAAGGTGCGGTCAGGAACCGCGGCGACCGTTGCAACTACATCATAATCACGGTCAACCCTGGCCAGGTCTTTCTCGGAAAGCGTGTAATCCACGTAGATCGGATTGAGCATGTTGATTTCCACAATGGGAGTACCAGTACCGATATACTCTCCCTGGTCAATCAGGCGCAGGCCGAGTTTGCCGTCGAAGGGCGCACGAATGACCTTCTTGCTCAACTGGGCTTCGGCTTCGTTGACACGAGCCCTGGCGGCATCGAAGTTGGCCTTGGCTTCATCATACTGGGACTGGGACACAGCGCGCTTCGGCAGAAGATCAGAGACCCTTTTGAACTCCTGCTCAGCCAGTTGGGCCTCTGCCCGACGTGTACGCAGCGCGGCCTCGTCGATGGCGGCATCAAGCCGGATCAGAACATCGCCCTTTTCAACGGTATCACCAGACTCGAAGCTGATAGTCTCAACAACGCCAGGTACTTCGTTGGCCACCTCAATGCCGTTGATCGCCTCAACGCTGCCAACAGCCTTGAGCTCCGGTGTCCACTTTTCAGCCTTTGCGGTGCTTGCAGAAATCTGTGCAGGCGGTTGCGGTTGGGAAAATTGCTTTTCCATCTGGCTGAACTGGTAGAACTTATAGCCAAAAATGCCGCCAAGTACGACGCCGAGAAAAACGATTACAATCAGGAAGCGGGAGGCAGTGCGCATAGTTCAGATCCTGGGTCGTATGTCTGTTGCAGGTGATCGTGTCAGTTTCGTAGGCTCTGGCCATCGGCTCTGGCGACCGGTATTTCCGGCGAACAGAAAGATGGTGGTCAATGAGACAACATGGGAAAACCGTAAAGAATAGCATCCTATACAACGGTTGGGGGCATTGTCACCGATTTGTCAGTAAATGTGCGTACAATTACTGCGCTTATTCCAGGGTGCCGGCATCATCCGTCAGCGGAGGGTAGCGACACCCTTTCCGGTTATAGTGTCATTCGGGAATGACAGAATTACGACCGAAGTATTAATAAGGATTATCGAATGCACTGGATTCTTGGTATTGCCCTGACGGCTGGCGCATTCATTGTACTGAAGCAGTGGGGGGCGTTAACCCCTGAGAAGAAAAAAGCGGCGGCCTGGAAAATTCTGTTGGTCGCAGGCGGGGCCCTGCTTCTTTTCATGGTGCTGACCGGCCGGGTTCATGTGCTGACCGCCGCGGTGGCCGCCATGTTGCCCTTGCTCAGAAAGCTACCCGCGTTACTCAGGTTTGCACCCATGGTTCGCCGCGTGTTTGGCCAGGACGGGAATGCGCCCGGCGAGAGTGGAAACAAAAGCAACGGTGGTCGTCAACAGGCGCAGAGTAGTTCCGGTAATATGTCGCTCAGGGAAGCGTGTGAGGTGCTGGGTGTGACGCCAGATTGCCCCCGCGAAGACGTCATTCAGGCACACCGGCGGCTGATGCAGAAGTTGCATCCCGACCGGGGGGGTAACGATTATCTGGCAGCCAAACTCAACGAGGCCAAAGCTGTGCTGCTGAAATACCAGGCCTGATCGCTGTCAATAAACTTCCACTCTCACTTCAAATGTCTGGTTCTGCTGGCTGTTACCACCGGTCTGGTAAGTAATGCCGGACTGTTCGCCGACCCTTCGCTCGCTTGTACTGCCAAGCTCGATCCATTCGCCTGGTTCTACCCTGCGGATCGTCATTAGTGCTTCGGTTTCATAGCCGGGCAGGTCGCCCTCGGGATCTTCCTCGAAAGAGACGATATTCAGTTCGATGGACTGGTCGGAAATAACCTGTGGACTCACCAGAAAGCCGCTGCGGGTTTCCACCTGGTCAAGAAAAGCTGCCGGGTTCCGACCACCACGAATGGCTACCGGCACCGTGCGAACCTGTCCGGAGGTAATGTGAGCCGACTGGCCATCCTGAACCACGAGGGTGCGTTCCTGATGGCGTCGCGTGGTGGTGACCTTACGTTCAGCCTGGACGTTCACCCGGTTGTTGTTGCCGGACACGCCCACGCCACCACTTTTACTGTCGACATTGTTGCGGGAGCGGACCGTAATGCGCATCTGTACCGGTGCAACGTCCATGGTTTCCACCAGCATGCCAATCTCATCCAGCACTGAAGGCTCGCCGCGCACCACCATCTGCTGTCCGCGAGCGGTGATGGAGACCTGACCATCGGGGTAGAGTTCGCGAATTTGCCGGGCCACATCCTCGGCGGAACGTTGGCTCATCTCATAGGTGCGAGCTTCAGGTGCCGCAGCGATGGTTCCCGAAAACAGCAGCAACAGAAGCGCCATTATTGCGGCAGGATAAGCCTTGGCGGGCCGGACAAGGTGAATGTGCATTGAAAACTCCGCGACAGGTTTGACCGGAAACTCCACAAAAACCGGATTTACGGGTTGCAAAGCCGGAAACAGGGGATATATATTGGAAAGCATGAAGACGACACACACGACCTGTCAATTGAATGTTCTGCAAGCTTTCGGTGAAAAACCGGCAGCTGCGGTCGCTGCTGTGTTTTTCTGGTGGTTTGGTTATGGCTATTTTAGCCAGAGCCCGGGCCGCCCGTAAGATCTTCATCGACCGAACAACGAGGAAGGCAGCCCGGCAGAAACCCAGGCTGCCACCGGACTCAAAAAGCCCCGACTGGTAGCCCAGCCGGGGCTTTTTTGATTCTGACACAGGGATACGGGAACACTGACCATGAACACGTCGCTGAATATCGAGACAGTGCACAAAGCCGACCGGCCGCACCGGGTGGAGGGCACAAGCGGGGAGGTTCTGCTGCCGACACCGGCGGAACTTCGCGCCAGCCTGCCGCTTTCCACCAAGGTGCAGGCGCAGATAGACCAGCATAGGGAGGCCATACGCCGAGTTTTGCGCGGTGAGGACCCGAGAACGCTGGTGGTTATCGGGCCCTGTTCCATACACGACGAAGTGGCAGCACTGGAGTATGGCGAAAAGCTGAAAAAGCTGGCGGACGATGTCAGTGACCGTTTCCTGATTATAATGCGAGCCTACCTCGAAAAGCCCCGTACAACCATCGGCTGGAAAGGCCTACTCTACGATCCCGAACGCACCGGTACCGGTGACCTTAACGAAGGCCTGCTGCGTTCGCGCCGCCTGCTCCTTAATCTGTCAGACATGGGCCTGCCCCTGGCCACGGAAGCTCTCAGCCCCTTTGCCATGGACTACCTTGGCGACCTCGTCAGCTGGACGGCCATTGGCGCCCGCACTACAGAATCCCAGGTCCACCGGGAGCTGGTGAGCGGCCTGCCAATGCCAACGGGTTTCAAGAACGGCACCGACGGCAGTATCGGCGTGGCGATCAATGCCATGAAGTCAGCCGCGCATCCTCATCATCGGTTCGGTGTGGGCAGCAACGGCGCTCCGGCGATGATTACAACACAAGGCAATCCCGATACTCACCTTGTATTGCGTGGTGGGCGGGGCATCACTAATTACGATGAGGAAAGTATCAGGTCGTCAACAGAAGCTTTATTTACTGCCGGCGTTTCTGCTTCGGTTATGGTTGATTGCAGCCATGACAATGCCCAGAAGCAGTCAGTGCGACAACTGGAGATCGCCAGGGAAGTGATCGCCCAGAAACGGTCTGGTAACCAAAATATCATTGGCTTGATGTTGGAAAGTTTTCTTGAAGAAGGGCGCCAGAATGACAGCGACGATTTGCTCTACGGCTGTTCCCTGACGGACCCATGTATCAGCTGGATGCAAACAGAAGAACTGTTGCGTAACCTATGAGTCAGGCTCTGGTGCGTGCACTGGTATGTAGGCCTCTTCCAGAACACGCCCGTAAATACGTCCATGTAGGGCTCGGTCGCGCCATCCTTGGCGCTCCACGGTTCTGGAAGAGGCCTGCATACCGGCGCCCCGGATCTGGCGATTTAGCGCTAAGCACTCAAGGTTACTCTTTACCCTGAGCGCTTCCCTCCCCGGAAACCGTCGACAACAACAACTGCCCCGCAAGCAACAGTAAGATGCCTCCCATCAATCGGTCCAGCCAGTAGCCGAAGCGGTTAAAACCCTTGCGAATCTGCGGCAGAGTAAAGAACACGGCCACCGCCATGAACCACAGTCCTGTCGCCACAGCCATGTAGATGCCATAGGCAGACTGGATGGCAATCGGTGTGCCCGGGCTGATAATCACCGAAAACAGC
>JAWWAM010000266.1:0-4635 GCA_033721715.1 Marinobacter sp. | reverse complement strand
GCCTGTTGCCCACGCTAACCGCAATTGTTTCCAAAAGAATGCGCAAAAAAGCGGGAGGTGAGGCATGACGGCACTGGTAGAAGTAAAAGGGCTGGACAAGGCCTTTGGTGGTGTTCATGCGGTGGAAGGCGTCAGCTTCGCCGTGGAGGCAGGGCAGGTTTATTCTGTTATTGGTCCCAACGGTGCGGGAAAAACCACGCTGTTCAATCTGATTACCGGTCTCTATGTCCCCACCAAGGGTGAGATCCTGCTGAATGGTGAGAGTACTGCCAGGCTGGAACCAAACGAACTAGCGGAACGGGGCATGTGCCGGACGTTTCAGCAGATGCAGATCTGCATGAACATGACGGCCATCGAGAACGTAATGCTTGGCCGACACCTCCAGCTCAAGAGCAACCTGTTCACCACGCTGTTCCGCTTGCCGGCTTTGCGCCGGGACGAGGAGTCTGCGTACAAGCGCGCCGCTGAACTTATGGAATACGTGGGCTGCGGCGAGTACGTGGGTGCCGAGGCTTCAGCGATGTCCTACGGTGCGCTCAAGCGCCTGGAGATTGCCCGGGCCCTGGCGGCGGACCCCAAGGTTATTCTTCTGGATGAGCCGGCTGCAGGTCTTAACGCAACAGAGACCGCAGCATTGGAAGACCTGATCCGGAAAATTGCAGATCAGGGGGTGACTGTGATGCTGGTCGAACACGATATGAAGCTGGTGATGGGAATATCCGATCGCCTGCTGGTGCTTAACTATGGTCGCGTTCTGGCCGAGGGCACGCCCGAAGAAATCCGTCAGAATCCGGACGTTATTGCCGCCTATCTCGGTGGCTGAGCAAGGAGACATTTCACATGAGCGAGCAACACACTGAAATGGCGCCTGCCCAGTCACGCAGTGAGCAGGCCGTCCGTATTATTGTTCACGAGCACCAGGCGCTCTGGCGGATACTGGATCTGCTGGACCAGCTTCTGAGCGATATGAATGTCAATGATCAGCGGCCGGATGAGCGGCTGCTCACGACGATCTTTGATTATATCCAGCACTTTTCCCAGCGGGTACACAGTACTCCCACGGATATCGAGCTCTACAAGCGGCTCAGCGAGAAATCCCCTGAGACAGCGCCCCTGCTCGAGAAGCTGGCCAAGGGCTATGTGGTCGGGCATGCAAAACTTCTGGAGTTGCGTCAACTGCTGGCGCAATGTGAAGAGCGCTGGCCCGAAGGTCGTGAGGAATTCAGTCATGCCCTGGCGCGTTTCACCGAAGCCTTGCGTAAGCATATCCGCAAGGAAGAAGGCGTGGTTATTCCCAGGGCCAGGAAACTGCTTACCGAGGAAGACTGGCAGCAGATCATCGAAGCGCGGGATGTGGAAAACGACCCGCTGTTTGGTGAGCGGGTCCGTGAAGAGTTCCGGGAATTGCGTCACCAGATAGTAAGCTATACCCCGGAAAAATTCGGCGGGCTGGGTCTCAAGCACGTAGCCCGGGTCACAGCGCCCCATGCCAGAGAAGAAATGCTCTCCATCAAGGGGCTGGTGACTTCCTATGGCCAGATCGAGGTCCTGCACGATGTGGACATCCATATCAACAGCGGGGAGATTGTCTCCCTGGTGGGGGCGAACGGCGCTGGCAAGTCCACACTGCTTATGACGATCTCCGGGTTGCAGCCTACAGACCGTGGCGCAATAACCTTTGAGGGCAAGGACCTGGCGAAGATACCTGCGGATCAGCGGGTGGCCAATGGCATTGTGCAGGTGCCTGAGGGGCGGCAGGTGTTCAAGGACCTCAGTGTCCATGACAACCTTCTGCTGGGCGCCTATACCCGGGGCAAGACGCCTGAGGTAATGGAGGATCTGGAGCGCATGTACACCAAGTTCCCTATCCTTCGACAGAAGCGCCATAACCTGGCCGGTGAGCTGTCTGGTGGTCAGCAGCAGATGCTTGCCATGGGGCGGGCCCTGATGGCCAAGCCAAGGTTGCTACTGATGGATGAGCCAAGTATGGGCCTTGCGCCGTTGATCATCGAAGAGATTTTCAACATCGTAAAGGAGCTGAAGGAAGAGGGGATAACCATCTTCCTGGTAGAGCAGAATGCATCCCAGGCGCTGGCTCTGGCAGACCGTGGCTATGTGCTGGAAACCGGAAAGGTGGTGATTGAAGGTACTGGCCGTGAGTTGCTCAGCAATGAGAAGGTTCGCGAGGCCTACCTGGGGATGTAATTGCCCGACGTTTTCAGCGCACAAATAAAAGGGGGACAGGTCTTGCGACCTGTCCCCCTTTTATTTGCCTGACGCTTTCTCCCTGGGGTCCAGTACAGGGAGAAGGCAGGAAAGCCCGGTATTAGTCGGGCTTTTTGGCAACCAGTGTCAGGATGTCGTAGCTCGCAACCAGCTCGTCATTCTGGTTGTGAACCTGAACATCCCAGACTACAACGCCCTGGGGGTGTCCGTCCGGAGATGTACGGCCCTGATCAATCTTCCGTTTGCACGTCAGTCTCGCCCGGATGGTGTCTCCCGGGGCAACTGGCTCGATAAAGCGCAGGGTGTCCAGGCCGTAGTTCGCCAGAACCGGGCCCTCGCCGGGGTCGACAAACAGGCCGGCCGCGGCGGACAACACGAAGTAGCCATGGGCGATGCGCTTGCCGAACTGCGAGTTCCGTGCCGCAATTTCATCAAAGTGCATGTAGAAATGGTCGCCGGACAGGCAGCCGAAGTTGACGATGTCGGCCTCGGTGACCGTGCGGCGGTGCGTCAGCAGGGATTCGTTGATCTGCAGATCTTCAAAGTGGCGACGGAATGGGTGCACGTCGGTTTCAATCAGATTGGCACCACGGACATACTCGCGGGTGACCGCTGCCAGCATGGTCGGGGAGCCCTGGATCGCTGTTCTTTGCAGGTAATGATGGACCGCGCGGATACCACCGAGTTCTTCGCCACCACCGGCGCGACCCGGGCCGCCATGCTTGAGCATGGGCAGGGGTGAACCGTGGCCGGTGGACTCCTTCGCGGCTTCGGCATCCAGCAGGTGCAGGCGCCCGTGGAAGGCCGCAAGCAGGGGAGCGATTCTGCCGGCAATGGCGGGATCCCGGGTGGTCAGGGTGGTGACCAGCGAACCCCGGCCTTGCGCACACAGAGCCACTGCGTCTTCAACGGTGTCGTAGGGAATCACCGTGGCCACCGGGCCAAAAGCCTCGATGTCGTGGGCGCCACAACCATTCTCGGGGTTCCGGCACAGCAGCACGTGCGGCTCGATGAACGCGCCTTTCTCGGTGCCCTCGCCGGTTGGTTTGAAGCTGCCTTCGCCACCCATGACCAGTTCGCTGGTTTTCAGCAGTTCCTGGATGTTGGCTTTGACGTCTTCAAGCTGGTCGATGGAGGCCAGGGCGCCCATGCGAACGCCCTCGACCGAAGGATCGCCGACGGTGACTTTCGACAGGCGCTCCTTGAGTTTCTCGCAGACAGCATCTACCTGGTCTTTCGGTACCAGGACCCGGCGGATAGCCGTACACTTCTGTCCCGCCTTCGCCGTCATCTCGCGGCCCACTTCCTTCACGAAGATATCGAATTCTTCGTGCTCGGGGGTCACGTCCGGCGCCAGAATGGCGCTGTTGAGTGAATCCGCCTCGGCATTGAACGGAATGGCACGGTTGATGATGTTCGGGTGGTTCTTGAGTTTGCGAGCGGTGGTTGCGGAACCGGTGAAGGTAACCACGTCCTGCTCTTCAAGGTGTTCGAACAGGTCGCCGGTGCTGCCGATGATCAGTTGCAGACTGCCTTCGGGCAGCGCACCGGATTCCTGCATCAGGCGAACGGCGAGTTCGGTGACATAGCAGGTCGAGGTGGCCGGCTTCACAATGCAGGGCATGCCCGCCAGGAAGGTGGGCGCGAATTTCTCCAGCATGCCCCACACCGGGAAGTTGTAGGCATCGATGTGTACTGCCACACCACCGCGGGGCACCAGGATATGGGTGCCGGCAAAATGGTTGTTCTTGCCCAGCGGGGTCACCGGGCCTTCGTGCACCACGTTGCCGGAGGGCAACTCGCGCCGGCCCATGCTGGCGTAGGAGAACAGGGTGCCGAAACCGCCATCGATATCAATGCCGTTATCGCCCTTAGTGGAACCGGTATGCATCGACAGTGCATAAAGCTCTTTCTTGTGTTCCTGGAGGTACATGGCCATGGCCTTCAGGGCCAGGGCGCGCTCCTGGAAATCCATCGCCATCAGGCTTTTGCCACCAACCTTGCGGCCATACTCAACGGCATTTTTGAAATCGAGGGTGTCGTCGTGGGTGTGTGCGACGATCTCGCCGTTGATGGCGCTGGGCAGTGCCTTGGCAGGCTTTTCACCGACCCAGTGGCCGGCAATGAAACTTTTCAGGACTGACATGGGGAACTCCGTTCGTTTCTGAAACGCCAAGGCAAGCCCCGAATTTACGGGGCTTGCCTTGCTCGTGTCTTACTTGTTGGCTGGCCGGGAACTACATTTCGTCGTAGTCCAGAACCACCTTGTCACTGACCGGGTAGCACTGGCATGAAAGCACATAGCCGGCTTCCACTTCGTAGTCTTCCAGGGCAAAGTTCTGGTCCATCTCCACTTCGCCTTCCACTACCTTGGCGCGGCAGGTGGAGCAGACGCCGGCTTTGCAGGAG
>JAWWAM010000265.1:0-4638 GCA_033721715.1 Marinobacter sp. | reverse complement strand
TGCCACACAGTCTCAGCCCCTCCCAGAAACTGACCTGGTTGGCTGTCAGCACCGGCTTGCCTGCGGCTGCCTCCAGGTCTTCCAGCCAGGCGACGGAATGCAGGGCGGTATCTGGCACCAGCAAGGCGTCGGCGTGCAGATGGTCGTTATCTGTCACAAACCGGACGACCGCTTCTTTCCCAAGCGTGCCAACCTCTGCAGCCGTGATAATACCCTGGCTCTTCATATGGACGACTTCGATATCAAAGTGTTCCAGGAACGCTTTGAACAGCTGGGCGATGTCCCTGGGGTAGGTGGCTGCAACCGCCACCCGCTTTGCGTTGATGGCGGTAACGGCCCGCGCAAATGCCATGGCAGTGGTGGAGGCGGGGATGTGAAGCAGGTTTTCCAGTGTTTCAATCTGTTCCCGGATTCCGTCTATGCCCCGCACGAAGCTTGCACTGGTTGAGGTCCACAAAACGGCTTCCAGGTTCTTGTCCGCGATATCCCGCGCCCCTTCACTTAAACGCTGTGGGCTTCCCATTTCTGTGAGTGCCGCTACCGTGTGAGCATCTTCGTTGAAACTGGTATGAACCACCATTACTTCCGCCGCTGGCGAGACCCTATTGGCAAGCCGTGGGTAGTCGTCTTCGGCAGCGTGGCCGGGGTATAGAAATGCGATCCTGGCGGCGGTGTCGCTCATGGTGACTCACCCATTCTGAAGCACGTTATCCTTGTACAGTGTAACCCGGTTACGCCCCTCCTGCTTGGAACGGTAGAGCGCCTGATCGGCACGCTCCAGGAAACTCTCACAGGTATCATCCGGTCCCGGGATGGCGGCATGGGCTCCAAGGCTTATAGTCAGCTTTAGCGGCCCGACGCGCGTTGGTACGGGTTCGGCTTCTATACCTTCACGGATGCGCTCTCCCACCATGACAGCGGTCTGCTCATCGGTATCGGGGAGCACCACACAGAACTCCTCGCCACCATACCGGGCCACCATGTCGGCTGGCCAGCGGGAGTGAGCCTGAATTCGACCGGCCATCACTTTCAGGCAGTCATCGCCCGCCTGGTGGCCATGAGTGTCGTTAACCGGTTTGAAGTGATCCACGTCGATCAACAACACGGCAATACTCTTGCCGTCCACCAGCGCCCGTTTAAATGTGTGCCTGAGATAACGTTCAAGGGAACGGCGGTTGCTGATATCGGTGAGCTGATCCGTATCGCTAAGTTGCTGCAGTTTTCGGTTCACCTCCCGCAGTTCCTCGGTGCGTTCCTGGACTTTCTGTTCAAGTGTCTCATTCGCCTTGAGTTGTACTTCCAGCGCTCTGGCTTGCGCCTTCTGGGCTTCGCGCTGCAACTGGATGCGTTGCCGGCTTTCGGTACTGATGCGGTCGGCAATGGCCAGTGACAGGAAAATGGCCTCTATAGCCGCCCCGATCTGCCAGCTGTGTTCGGTAAAGGTGTTGCTGGGAATCAGTCCCCAGGATTTCAGACTGTAAGTCAGGCCGCCAATGATCAGCATCGTCCAGGCAATAAGGAAGTACCGGGAGGCCGGGTTACCCTTGCACAGGCTGTTCCAGCCAACGAGCCAGAGCGTGAGCGCGGTGACTGAGGCGAGGGGGTTGGCAAGGCGAATGGACAGGTGATAGTCGACGAAGATACTCAGGCCGGCAATAACAAGCGCCGCAGACTGGACGGCGCCCACGAAGCGGTCAAGACGGGGTTGCTGCTCCCGTGTTGCCAGCAAAACCCGGGTGAACTGCATGATCATCCACATGGCCAGACTGACCAGTACAGACATGGCCTCCCGCGACCACCAGGGGCTTTCCAGCCCGAAGTACTGGTAGCCAAGGCCGTTGAACAGGGTAAAGAACAGGCCCTGATGTACCACAATAACACCGATGTAGTAGCCGTAAACCCGGTCCCGCAAGGTCACCAGCAGGAACAGGCTGAATACCGTCATTGTGACGATCAGGCCCTGAAAGAACGTCAGCCACGAACGGCTGGTCAACTCGATTTGTTGCAAGCCCTCGTCGGTGTGGAGATACAGGGGAATGGTGAGGGTGTCGGCGCTGTCGGCATACAGGTAATAGTAAGCGTCTGTATCTGGCGGCACGGTGATGGGGAAGACGAAGTGCCGCGAGGTGTAGGGGCGGTCCGGGGGGGGCACCAGCCGCCCGGACTCAGTTTTCTCGTACTCTCCTTCACCCTGGGGCTGGAAAAGGTTCAAGTGATCGACGAAAAGAGAGCGGAACTCCAGATAGCGTGTCAGGGGCTCGGTGCCCGTATTCTGAAGCCGGAAACGCACCCAGTGGCCGGCACTGGTGTAGCCGATGTTGAGCACCTCGCTGGTGTGTGGGTGAAATTGTTCGCCGAGTGCACGGATATCGCTCAGGTCCAGAGAGCGTTCAGGGTCCCTGAGGTGTTCAATGTGTGGCCCGATCGTCACGCTGTCCTCTGACCGGGTTATGTCGATTGGTTCCAGTGCCAGCGAACTGGGGGCGGCAGCCAAAAGAAGGCACAATATCACCACAAGCCGCCAGATTGCTGCCGGCACCTCCCGCAAAATTGGCTGGTAAGCGATGACGCGTTGCAATGGAATCTCTCAGGTTGCCTGCTGGGAACTTGCATACATACTCGTCAAATATCTCAGAACTGAGGGTATAAAACAGTATTCAACGTGTTGGTTTTATGTAGTCATGAGGTATACAACGGCGCAGAGCAGTAGTGCCGATACACTCTGCCAGAAAGCCACAGGATTTCGCTCGAGCAACGGGGGCCGGGATTTATGGAGGAAGGCTGGATTGGGGTGGCGCAGGTCGAAGGTAAACTCGGATAACTCCTGATAACGTTTGTCCGGGTTCGGATGTACGGCTTTCTTGATGGTTTCGTCAATCCAGGCGGGTATTTCGCGGTCGTCGTCCAGTACCGACGCATAGTTGAGCCTGCGCATAGCGGATGCAGTGCGGGCTTTGGCCACCTGGGTGCCATAGGGAAACCGGCCTGAGAGCATGTGGTAGGTCAGCACACCCAGGGAATAAAGGTCCGAGCAGTTTGTGCCCGTTTCCCCCATGAAGTATTCCGGGGCCATGTAGAGTGCGGTACCGGGTATGTCATTGGGCTCCAACGTTGCGGATTCCACAATTCCGGCCACGCGCGCCGAACCAAAATCAATGATTTTCGCCGTACCGTTGGTATCAATCAGGATATTCTCGGGGCGTAGGTCCTGATGCAGGATTTCCATGCGATGGAGTGCATACAGTCCACGGGCAATCTGAACCACCAGGCCGCGGACAACTTCCAGATCCGGTTTGGGGTTGTCGATCAGCCATTGCTTCAGGGTCTGGCCTTCTATGTATTCGGTGACGGTGTACAGGTAGTTGCGTTGACGGTTCTGCAGGCCCGCCTTGAGCACATGGGCGCTGTTTACCCGCCTCGCAATCCACTCCTCCATCAGGAAACGTTCCAGATAGCCAGGGTCGCCCCTGAGATCTATGGACGGGGTCTTGAGAACCACTCTGGTGTCGGACGCGATATCCAGGGCAAGGTATACGTGGCTGCGGCTGGTGGCGTGAATTTCCCGCAGTATGGTGTAGCCATCGAAGGTCTGCCTCGGTTCCAGAATGGGGGGGAAAGGCAGGTTCTCTGCCTGCCGCTGAAGTTCCGTGGATGGCTGCCCGGGCAGTTGATCAATCCTTACAATCTGTACGCTGAGATTATCCTTGCTGCCGCTGTCGAACGCGGCCTTTACCATGGACCTGGCGGCTTCGTCCAGATTGTCGGGGTATTGGTGGATGGTATTGATCAGTTGTTGTGCGCTGGCATGTTCGTAGAGTCCGTCCGTTGCCAGAATAAAAACGTCACCCTGTCTCAGTGGCAGGGATTGGTAGTCAATCTCCAGCAGTGAGTCCACCCCGAGGGCTCGGCTCAGGTAGTTCTCATCCTGGGATAGCCATAGGCGGTGATCGTTGGTGAGTTGCTCCAGGGCTTTGTCACGCAAACGGTAGATCCGGGTGTCGCCAACATGTAACAGGTGGGCTGTGAAGCCCTTGATCACCAGTGCGCTGAGTGTGCAGACATACCCTTTGTCTTTTTCATATCGGTAGGGACTGTTGCGCGTCTGGGCATGGAGCCAGGAATTGGTTGCGGTAAGCACCCGCTCGGCGGATTTTCGTACTGACCAGGCTTCTGAGGTACAGAAATAGTCATCCAGAAAGCTTTTCACGGCTGTTTCACTGGCGATGTGGCTGACATCACTGCTGCTGACGCCATCGGCCATGGCAAAGGCGATGCCTTTCATGCCCAGGCGGGGCTCCGCCGGCATGGTGCAACCGTGGAAGTCCTGGTTGGACGGCTTTCTGCCTTTATCCGAGTGCTGGCCCGTTGATACTTTCAGATACTTGCTCATGAAGAAATGCCAAAGGCCCGACCCCGGTCAGGTGACGCCAGGGCCGGGCCTTTCGTCCTGGTCAGTTATGCCGGCACGCGGTCAGCACTGGCACCTTTGGAAAAGTTGCGCTTTGCGCCGGTGCGGATGTGGGTGGTGTACAGGGTCAGGCCGGTAAAGGCCAGGCCGCCTACCAGGTTACCCAGAACCGTGGGGATTTCGTTCCAGACGAGGTAGTCCATCACCGAGAAACCACCACCCACAATAAT
>JAWWAM010000264.1:0-4647 GCA_033721715.1 Marinobacter sp. | reverse complement strand
TCTCGGTGACGGGGGCGGCAACGCGCCGTGGCATATCGAGCACACCGATTTCTTCATTGGTGAGGTAACAGCCGGGATCCTCTTCCCAGAAGTCACCGGAAATGTTGTACGCCCTTACCCGGGTGTTGCCGTTGCAGATGGTAAGGTAACGGCAATCGGCGCATCGGCCCTTGACCGGGCGCGGGCTCTGGCGGAAGCCTGCCATCAGCGGATCATTGGCTTCGGACCAGATCCGGGAGAAGGGTTTGTTGCGCACGTTGCCCAGGTTGTAGTCCCACCAGAAGGTATCCGGGTGAACCTCTCCAAGGTTGTCGATGTTGGAAATGTTGACGCCGGAGGCATTGCCTCCCCAGTAAGTCAGCCGTTGTTTCAGGGCCGGCACCTGGTCGGGGTAGTGTTCCGCTGCCCATTGCAACAGGAAGGGGGCATCGGCATCGTTGTTGCCGGTTACGTATTCCCGTTCGATGCCGCGCTGGAGTTCGTCGTGGCAGTGGTCGAACAGCAGGGTCATGGCCTCGCGGGTCATGTCGTACCAGGCATCGCGCTTGCGGTTGCGACCGCCCCGGCCGGAATAGTTCAGGTGCGACAGGTAGAACTTGTCGATTTCGTGTTCGTCCAGCAGCTTGAGCATGTCCGGCAGCTGGGGGAAGTTGTCCTGGGTAAGGGTGAAGCGCAGGCCCACCTTGATGCCCGCCTTCTTGCAAAGCTCAACGGCTTTCATGGAGGCGGCGAAGGCGCCTTTTTTCTGGCGGAATTCATCGTGTGTCTGTTCCAGCCCGTCGATGCTGATGCCCACGTAGTCGTAGCCGGCCGCAGCGATCTGCCCGATATTCTCTTCGGTGATCAGTGTGCCATTGGTGGAAAGGCCCACGTAGAAGCCCATGGCTTTGGCACGGTGGGAGATATCAAAGATATCCGGGCGCATCAGCGGCTCGCCACCGGACAGGATCAGCACCGGTACGCCGAAACCCTTGAGGTCGTCCATCACGGTGTAGACCTCATTGGTGCTCAGTTCGCCCTTGAAATCCACATCAGCAGAGATGGAATAGCAGTGCTTGCAGGTGAGGTTGCAGCGGCGAATCAGGTTCCAGATCACTACCGGCCCGGCCGGTTTCGGAACCGGGCGCACCGGAGCCGGGTTCATCAGGCTCTTGATGTAGCGGGTCATTCTGAACATGGTGCTTCCTCTCTCATGTTTTCCGTAGCCGCAGACCGGTTTTCTTCAGGATGGCCGAGCTGTAAAGAATGGTGTGGCCTTCGCAGGTGTCCCCGAGCAAGTCGTGAATCTGCGAAGCCTTGTCTTCTACTTCTTCACGGCTGGTGCCGTGAACCATGGCAAACAGGTTGTAGTTCCAGCAGGGCAGGTGCCGCGGCCGTCGGTAACAGTGGCTGACAAAGTGCAGTTCGCCCACCTGCCGGCCCATGTCAGTGATGGCGTCGTCGTGGACATCCCACACCGTCATGCCGTTGAAGCGATAGCCCAGGCGGTAATGATCGGGCACGGCGGCAACCCGCCGGATAACGCCCGCGTCCTGCATGCGCTGAAAACGGGCCAGAACCTCGTCTGCGGGGAGTCCCAGTTCCTTGCCCAGAGCGCCCCACGGGTCCGGAACCAGAGGCAAACCGCTCTGGGTGGCCAGGATCAGTTTCCGGTCAAGCGCACAGAGCATGTAATTCTGGTCAGACCGGGAAGTGGAGATGGACATGGAACTCCTCCTCCTTGGGCATGTTGTAAACCGGGTAGCCTGTCGAGGATTCGATCCCGGCAATAACCCGGGCTATGTCGTCCGGGGCTTCCGTTGCCAATACAAACCACATGTTCAGTTCATGTTCCCTACGGTAGTTGTGGGCCACTTCATCGAACTCGTTAACCTTTGCGGTGACGTTTTCAAAGTCCTGTTCGGGAATGCGCATGGCGGCCAGGGTCAGACCGCCACCCATTTCGCCGGCGTGAAACATGGGGCCGAAACGCGTGAGAATACGACGGTCCAACAGGTCCTGAAGGGTGTTCAGAACCACCTCCTCGGTTATCCCCAGCTCATCGGCTACCGCTGCATAGGGCGAATACACCAGAGGCAGGCCAGTTTGCAGCCGGTTAATCACAGCCCGCTCCACGCCGGTGAACTCAGGTGTTGTCTCCCGGCACTCAGTCATGGCTGACATAACGGCCTCCCCGTTGCCGGTAGGCTTTGGTGCTGAAAAGCACCGCATGGGGTGTCTGATGCAACCCCTGTTGGACGATCAGCGTTGCCACCTGGCTCAATACCCGTTCCCGGTCAACACCGTGAATCATGCAGAACAGATTGTAGGGCCAGTCCGGGAGCCGGCGTGGGCGCTGGTAGCAGAGCGTAACGAAAGGCTCGCGGGCCAGAGCCCGCCCCAGCTTGTGTACCTGATCGTCAGGAATATCCCACACCACCATGGCGTTGGCGGTATAGCCAAGCGTGCGGTGACGGACCACCAGTCCGAATCGCTTGATGAGCCCCTGGTCCTGCCATTGTCTGATGGCTGTCATTACTTCCTGTTCGGACAGCCCGGTTCTTTCCGCCAAAGTCTGGTAAGGGCGGGCGGTTAGTGGAAGGCCCAGTTCCAGCTGCTGCCGAAGCCGCAGTAATCCCCAGGCACTGATTGACCCGGCACCGGTAACTTCCGGTAGCGTGACCAGATATTCCGGTGCGTGGCGAAGGGTCACGGCAGGGCCTCCCAGTCGATGTCGAAGCCCAGGTCAATGTGGTGGGCCTCTACCATGGGCAACCGAAGCATGGGGAGTCTGAGCTGGTGTTCCAGTTCGTCGAGCCGCTCTTCCAGAGTGTCTTCATCCGGCGCAGTCATGACAAACCAGAGATTGTAGGTGTGCTCGCGGGCGTAATTGTGGTTTACCCCCGGAGCACGGTTTACCCGGGCGGCAACGATGTCCAGCTGTTCGTCTGGTGCCGCCACGGCAGCCAGCAGGCTCGCGCCCGCCCGGCTGTGTTCGAAAACCGGTCCGACCCGGCTGAGAACCTGACCGTCCTGGAGCAACTGGAGCCGTTCAATGACCTCCTCCTCAGCGATGCCCAGTTGTCGGGACATTGCCTCGTAGGGTCTCTCACAGACGGGCAGTTCCCGCTGGAAAAGGTTGATCAGCTGTTTATCAGTTGTATCCAGTCTCATCTCTGGTCTCCTCCCGGCCGGAACCGATCAGTACACGTCGTGCTGAGTGTTGTAGACGTTGAACTTGCCGGTCGGTGTGACCAGTCGCTCGTCGGTGATTACCTTCTTCAGCTCACGGGTTTTGTCGTCGACAATCACCAGGGCGGATTTCTTGTCCTGGGTGTTCCACACCGAGAACCAGACTTCGTCGCCTTTGACGTTGTACTCCGGCTGCACGACCCGTTTAGGCCCGTCACCCAGTTCCGCCCACTCGGCAATCGGCAGCACCTCATAGCCCGCTTCCAGATTGTTGATGTCAAATACTGCAACGCTCTGGCTGATTGCCTCACCGGGGTTCAAAGCGGTATCAACCCACAGGTTGGAAGATTTGGGATGGGTCTTGATGAACAGCGAGCCACCACCCTGGCCATCCAGAGTTCTGACGACTTTCCAGGCCTTGTCCGGATGACCATCGGGATCGGTGCCGATCATCTGGATTGTGGGGTCGCCGAGATGGCTGGTTGCCCACACCGGGCCATGCTCCGGATCCACGAAGTTGGCGCCCCGGCCAGGGTGGGGAATCTTGCCTACGTCTACCATGGCTTCGAGGTTGCGGTCCTGGGAGTCCACCACGGCGATCTTGTCAGACTGGTTGGCGGCGGTGAGGAAGTACCTCATGCTGCTGTCCCAGCCACCGTCGTGGAGGAAGCGGGCGGCATCGATGTTGGTGACGGAAAGGTTATCCAGATCCTCATAGTTCACCAGCATGATCTTGCCGGTTTCCTTCACGTTGACGATGAACTCCGGGTGCTTATGGGAGGCCACAATGGCTGCCACCCTGGGTTCAGGATGGTATTCCTGGGTGTCCACGGTCATACCGCGGGTGCCAACAATTTTCTTCGGCTCCAGAGTCTGCCCGTCCATGATCACGAACTGGGGCGGCCAGTAGGTACCTGCAATCGCGAGCTTGTCTTCCCAGCCCTTGTACTTGGAGGTTTCCACCGAGCGGGCTTCCATACCAACCTTGATCTTGGCAACGGTGTCGGGTTCTTCCATCCACAGGTCAATCATGTTGACCAGGGCATCCCGGCCGATAACGAAGACATAACGGCCGGAGGCCGACATGCGGGAAATATGGACCGCATAGCCGGTGTTGATAATGTGGGCAATCTCATGGGTATCGCCATCAATCAGCGCCACCTGTCCGGCATCCCGCAACGTGACACTGAACAGGTTCTCAAGGTTCATGTCATTCATCTGCTTGGTGGGACGGTCTTCCGGCGGGATGACCACTTCCCAGGTAGCCTTCATGTCTTCAAGGCTGTATTCCGGAGGCTGGGGAGGTTCGTGCATGATGTACTTGGCCATCAGCTCGACTTCATCCTCGGTAAAGTCACCGGAAGTCAGCCAGTTCGGCATCCCAGCTGGCGAGCCATAACTGATAAACACTTTGAGGTAGTCGAGGCCCCGTTCCTGGGTGATGTCGGGGGTCAGTGGTTTGCCCGTGGCGCCTTT
>JAWWAM010000263.1:0-4652 GCA_033721715.1 Marinobacter sp. | reverse complement strand
GAGGTGTTCAGCCGCCTGGTTGCGGCCATGTTCGACATGGCAGAACTCAGTGTCGAGATCATACTGGTGCTGGTTGGTACCATGACGCTGTGGTTGGGTTTCCTGGCCATTGCCGAGAAAGCCGGCTTGATCCAGCTTATGGCCAGGGTACTGGACCCGCTTTTCCGCCGGCTGATGCCGGAGGTGCCCAGTGGCCACCCGGCTCAGGGCCATATCACCATGAACTTTGCTGCCAATATCCTGGGATTGGACAACGCGGCGACACCCATCGGTATCAAGGCCATGCATTCGCTGCAGGAGCTCAATCCGAGCCGGGATACGGCCAGTAATGCTCAGATTCTGTTTCTGGTACTCAATACGTCATCACTGACCCTGCTTCCGGTGACGATTTTCATGTACCGCGCGCAGCAAGGAGCTGCGGACCCCACAGCGGTTTTTCTGCCTATTCTGCTTGCGACCACCGCTTCCAGCCTGGTAGGGCTGCTGAGTGTGTCACTGATGCAGCGGCTGAAACTCTGGCATCCGGTGGTACTGGCCTACCTCCTTGCCGGAGCAGCGGCCCTGGGGTTGTTGTTGGCGACACTGGCGGGGATGTCGGCCCAGGTTCTTGCGGCTACCTCAACCCTGGTGGGCAACCTCACGCTGTTTGGCATTGTAATCAGCTTTCTGCTCATTGGTGCTCTGCGGAAGGTCAATGTTTACGACACGTTTATTGAAGGGGCCAAGGAGGGTTTCAGCTTTACCATTTCACTGTTGCCATTCCTGGTGGCAATGCTGGTGGCGATAGGAGTTCTGCGGGCCAGCGGAGTTCTGGATGCCGGCCTGGAGGGCGTTCGCTGGATAATCGAGGGGCTCGGATGGGACACCGGGTTTATCGACGCCCTGCCTACCGCTTTCATGAAGCCGCTCTCCGGTAGTGGCGCCCGCGCCATGATGATTGAGACCATGGATACTTTCGGGGTGGATAGTTTTCCCGCGCTGATGGCGGCGACGATGCAGGGCAGTACCGAAACCACCTTTTACGTGCTGGCGGTGTATTTCGGTGCTGTCGGCATTCGCAAGATCCGCCATGGCCTGGGCTGCGCCCTGCTGGCGGATTTCGCCGGGATGCTGACAGCAATCCTGGTGTGCTACTGGTTCTTCGGCTAAAAGGTGGTTTCCAGTACGGTGCCCATCTTGCGCTGGCCCAGTGATTCGTCGAAAGCGGTTCCGTGCCAGGCAGGATGGCCGGCGATCATCACCAGGGGCACTACGCCATCGGTGCGGTTGACCAGTTGTTCGTGCTGGAATTCCTCGCGGTACTGGCGTTTAACGGTTTTGTTGTGGTCCATACGGCGAAGGGCGGAAGGATTCAGCAGGATCAGGTCTGCCTGATCGCCCACCTCGATACGGCCACCCTTGACACCGAATACCCGGGCGGGGTCGCGGGTGAGGCGGCGCACCATATACGCCACGTCCATATCGCCGCCGTCTGATGCCAGTTTCAGGGCGCGGAGGTTGCCATCGTAGAAAGCCATATTGGTCAGGTGCGCGCCGCTGTCGTTGAAGCCGGGCAGTAGCTGGCGATCCATAAGCAGGTTACGCACGGTGCGTTCGTCCCGGTTGGCAGAAACAGTGAACCAGCTCACGTCGCGATCGAACGCCCGCAGCATGGCCAGCACGAAGTCGCCTTCGTCCTTCACCCGCGCAAAGTGGTCTTGCAAAAGTGCCTGTTCCGCATCGCTGCGTTCAAGGGGTTTACCGGCGTTGACCGCTTTGACCCTTGCATAGACCTCGGCAAAGGTTTTGCCTTCCCAGTCCTTCAGGGGGCAGACGTCTATGGTCATGTCTTCGAGTGCACGGTTGAAGGCGTAATCATCAAGACGAACCAGACGTTTCACGCGTTTGAGACCGAAACCGGTCTTGCCACTCATCCACATCGCTTTGAACCGCCTGATGTAATCCGGGTCGTTGAGGATTTTTAGCCGCCCTTCGCGATCTTCCAGTTCGGTTTCGTTAAGTATACGCAGCTCTTCAATTTCTTCCGAAAGCGGCGTTACTGCGCCATCGGACCATACCTTGAAGGGCGCCGCCAGGGCCTGCAGGTGGAAGTCCCCTTTCAACAGACGGGAATTGAGCGCCCGGGCCAGTAACCGCGCCAGGCGCACAATCTTGCGGTTGCTATGTACATCCAGGGCTGCCACAACCGTGGTTTTCAGAGGCTTGCCGTGGAGCAGGCCACAGCTGAGCAGGAAGGTCCTGATGGTGCCAATGGTGCTGTCTTTGGGCGGCGTGGCCTGCCAGACCCCACCCTTGCGCCGAACCACATCGGTCAGCCGTTTGATTTCCGGGTAACTGGCAAACTGGGTAGGTATGGTTTTGCGGGTGTTGGGCTGGTTGGCCAGGTAGTGGAAGGGCAGCGCATCGGTTGATAAACCCGCATAGCCGTCATCGAGGGCCTTTTCCAGCAAGGATTCCATGGCCTGGAGCTCGTTCTCAGTGGGATCGCGGGAGATGCTGGCTTCAAACCCCATCACTTCGATCCGCAGCATGGAGTGGGGGACCAGGGTAACCAGGTTGGGCCCGAGGCTGAGTTTATTCAGGTGCTCGATGTATTCTTTCGGATTCTGCCAGTCAACCCGGTCGGCGGTTGCGCGCAATACCTCCTTGGGAATGTTCTCCACCCGGGCGTAGCAGTCCACTATGGGGTCTGCCCCGTCTTTGCGCTGGGAGCCGAAGGCCAGCCCGAGACTGCAGTTGGCGATCACTACCGTAGTGGTACCGTGCCGCACGGACTCTGGCAAGCCAGGGGCCACCTCCAGTTCCAGATCGTAGTGGGTGTGGATATCGAATAGCCCGGGCATGGCCCAGCATTCGCTGCCATCAATCACCTTGCGCGCCCTTTGCGGGTCAAGGTTGGCGCCACGCACGGCAACTTTGCCACCGGCTACGGCTATGTCCTCGTATACCGGCAGCTCGCCGCTGCCATCAAAAACCTTTGCGCCCTGAATCAGGTAATCCCAGGCGTTACTGGATGTGGCATTACTCATGAGTGTATCACCTCATTATTGTTCTGGTTATTGAAGTAGGCTGCCAGTATTACACTCCTGCCTTGCCTTTCGGCGCAAGGTCACGGGTCAGGGAGTTATTTCGGTGGTGTCTCCGGCCGGGTTGGCGGGGTCATCTCTGGCTATGATGGAGATCGCGCCGATCACAATCACCAGGGCTGCAATCAACACGGTAGCCGCCCCCAGGATCATCTTGAATTTCGAGGTTTGAAGGTTTCCGCACTCCGGGCATTTCTTGCTGGCCAGTGACAGGCTCGCCCCGCAGTTGGAGCAGATGTTATTCGCCATAGTCGTCGCTCCTTCGATCAATCCAGTGCCTGCTTCAAGGTTAAGCCTTGATGGGCGTGCAGCACAAATCCGTAGTGTTCCCGATCGGGAAACTAGGTGACAGCTCCCAATACCAATACTCCCAGAGCCGTCAGTGCAGAGAGAATGCCAACCATGACCAGAAGCTGTTTCCAGGGGAATGTCGGTTTGGGCTGCGACTGCAGTTCGGTTTCCAGGTAATCACGAAGCAGTTTTGTATTACGGACATTGGCCTTGAAGGCAAAGTCGAAGGCATCGCCAATGATGGGGACAAGGCCGCCAAAAAAGTCGATCGCCATATTCCGGATCATCTGCCCTTTTACGCGGGTGCTGGCGCCGGCGCGATGGGCTTCGAGAAGCACATAGCCGGACATGACGAGGCCGGCGAAATCGCCGAGGACAGGGACAAGGCCAATGAGGGGCTCGAAGCCGATACGGAAGCGGGTAAAGGGGATGCGGATGGCGTTATCGGCCATCCGGCTGAACCTGTCGAGGCGGGCGAGCGCCGCCAGTTTCTCATCCCGACTTACCGGTGTAGGGGGCATGGCAGGGTTTCCGTTAGTCCCAGGATTTGCTCTTGAGCCGGTAGAACTCCTCGACAACCGCATCCATCGCCTCAGCATCATATTCACGCACGCCACTGACCACCAGCTTCTTGGATACCTCACCGGCAATTTTGCCATCGGAAAGCAGCCGGTAGTCAAGTGAGACGTTGCCGCGCTTTCCATCCGGCTTCAGGGTCGCATTATGCAACTCCAGGTCTGGGGATGGTGCGTCAAGGGTGCTCATGGTCAGGCTCATGCTTTGATACATGATCATCGGCCGGTCCGGGTTGAACATCACGCCCTCGCTTTCCATCAGCGGCTTGAGGGTATGGGGAAAATTCTTGCCGGAGGCCGCGACGTAACAGCGGGTGAAATTCTCGATAACCGTGTCATCGTGAGTGGACTCACCGCTGCGTTCCACTTCGATATAGACCTTGCCTTTATCATCGTAGACGCGGATCAGGCCATCGCTGTCCTCGCGAAATTCCAGGGGTACGTCTGCGCCCAGGAGGCTGCGGAAGTGAAATGTCATGTTGCGGGACAGGCCAAAGTGGGATACCAGCAAGGCGAACAGCAAGTCACCGGGTACGCAAAAGCGCCGGGCATCGGGGTTATGAATCGGGTTGAAATCCCCTGCCACTTCCTTGGCAAATCGGCTGGCCTGGGTCGCGCTGATCAGCACGTGTCCGTCCTGGATTGAATGGTAGCGTTCGAGAAACATGCGGTGCCTTTTCGTTTTCGCAAATATGGAGGG
>JAWWAM010000262.1:0-4656 GCA_033721715.1 Marinobacter sp. | reverse complement strand
GATCAAACGGCTGTCGCCGCCCTGGTAGAACGTGAATACCAGTAAACAGGTCAGCATCAAACCGAGCGTCACCCAGGGCGGGTGCTTCCAGTTAACAGAGTTTTCTGCAGGGATGATCAGCATGGGTGGTCACAAGTCATCATAATTTGTCCCGGGAGATGTGCTTTTTACCACAGCATGGCCAGTTTTTCGCGCTGTAATGGACCCTGTAGCGATTTACCGAAGCACTGGCAAAACAAACTGTGCGTGGCACCTCAATACACGCTACCCTGCGTTTGTCACACGAAGGTCATACAAATGACATTCAATCAGGGCAGCCGCAAATGGGGCGAATCGCAGAATGCTCAGCACGAGCATTGCACAGGGGTTTCGACCAATCGCCAATTGCCGTTGTCCCGGCCACAGCCAATAGTTGCCGGGACAACAAAAAAAACGGACGTGCAAACAAGGAAACTGCCATGACTGTACTGATACTGGACAATCCGGAGCTACTCGCCAGAGCAGCCATCGAATCCGGCCTTGCGATGCCGGCCCTGGCTTCTGACAGCGCTCCACGCAAGCCGCACCGTCTGCGCTTTCATTACGGATTCAACAAGCACCGGCTGGATGATCAGGATCTGGCCATCCTGCGCCAGCATGCCGAGTACTTACGGCACAACCCGGGTGTGCAGGTACGCATCCATGGGCACGCCGATAACTTTGGTGTCAGCGAGTACAACCATTTTCTGTCACGACTGCGGGCCAGCAGCGCCGCCAAGATGCTGATTCGTGAAGGTGTCAGGGAAAGCCAGGTTCTGGTCAGTGGCTGGGGCAGTGAGCGCCCGCTGGCGCGCCCCGAAGATCATGCCGCCAACCGCCGGCTGGAGCTGGAATACCTCACCATGGAAATGGCTCAGGCGTTGTAGGGAGCTCAGCCGTATACCTGGAACACGTTCCAGAGCAGCAGTACGGCAATGGCAAGGATGCCTGCCCACGTCAACAGGATGCCGGTCATCCGGGCGATGTGGGGGCCTCCCCGACCGTTGATCATGCCAAAAGCATGGAGCACACGCCCTACCACGAACGCCATCCCGGTCCAGTAAACCAGGCCACTGGACACCCCGTTCAGTTCCGCGATGGCCAGCATCACCAGGCCCAGGGGTGCGTATTCCACCAGGTTCGCCTGGGCGCGCACCGCTGCCTCGAAGTCCCGGTCGTCGTTCACCCCGAGGCTTTTCTGGTACTTCAGACGGAAGCGGGAAACCATTCCGGACAACACCAGCAACAGCAGCCCGAGGACAGCGGCGAAAACAGCAGAAACAGGTACAATCATCGTTAAGCCTTCTTGATGGCGCTGACCACCGCGAGCAGCAATACGGCGCCTACAGTAGCAGTGACCAGTTCCCCCACAGCTCCTTGCGCGGCGAGTCCAAGCAGCCGGAAAACAAAACCGCCAAGAACGGAACCAACGATACCGATACCGATATTCGCCAGCACGCCAAAGCCACGGCCCTTCATGATCAGACCAGCCAACCAGCCGGCCACCCCACCAATAATCAGAAACAGAATAAGATTCATTGCGTGCATCTCCCTGCAGCGGAACAGTCCCCGAAAGACTGCCCTGTTTTGCCTGCCGCTTCAAGCACTTCCGCCAATGGTGCCAATAGTGTTACCAGCCGGGATCAGGAAGTCGGGGCAAGGGATGCAATGGCGGTTTCCATTTGTTGATGGCAACGAGCCATCAGCTGCGGGATGTCCTCGACGGTGAGGCCGGCGGTTTCCACCGGAGGCAGAATCCTGATGGCTACCGGCTCCCTGCGCCCGGACCAGCCCAGGGTGCGATCATAATACTGGCTGGCACAAACCATGGTGATCGGCGCGCCGGCTGTGACTGCGGCATGGAAGGCCCCTTTTTTGAAACTCTGCAGACCGCGGCCGCGACTGCGGGTACCCTCGGGGAAGACCCAGAGGCTCTTGCGGTCACGGCTGATGGCTTCACTGGTGGCCTGCATAACAGCAATAGCCTTGTGGGAACGGCCCCGGTCAAGAATGACATTGCCGCCAAGCCAGAACACCTGGCCAAAGAACGGAACCCAGATCAGCGACGATTTGCCCACCGTGACGGTTCGGGGCGGCAGTAAATCACCCATCACGAACAGATCATCATTGTGCTGGTGATTGGCGATCACCACGGTTGGCCGATCCTGGGGCAGGTAATCAGCGCCCTCCAGTGGCCGCTTCATACCCAGAAGAAAGCGGCCAGCCCGGGCGACCGTCCATCCCAGCAACCGATTGTTATCCGGATTAAAGGGCCTGGCCACATACAGAACCAACGCAAACAAACAAATGACCGGCACCGTCAGCCAGGCCAGAAACTTTCTGATCAATCCCATCGAATACAAAACCCTGAGGCAGTTTTTTGGCGCACAAGTGTACGCCAAAATCAGGTTCCGGCAACAGTCTCCACTGGCAGGGTGTTATTGACTTCGTCTGCAGCCACCAGGGACTCGGCGGTGGCCTCCACCACATAGCGCAGCGGGCCGTTGCCCTCCAGGCCATTGAAGGGGTAGCAGGTTACCAGCAATAACGAGTCCTGTGGCAGCTGAGCGGTATTGATCTGCTCGTGGCGGCTGTCGACGACACGGATGCGCTCAACCCGGAAAATGCGCCAGTCGCCGTTCCGGCTCTGCAACCGAACCCGGCTACCGGTTTCCAGGTGCTGCAAACCCCGGAAATGGGTGTCGCGATGGCCGGCGATGACCACCGGCCCCGCACGGCCCTCGTTGCCCAGCACCTGCCCCGGCCCGAAGGCCAGGCTTTCGCCGTGAGCGCCGTCCAGCACAATCAGCGACTGGCCGGTTTCAGACATTGTCAGCCGTGCTACCGGCCAGGTATCCGCCCAGGGCCAGGGGCGGGTTTCCTGTTGCCGCGCCTGGCTCTCGGCCCAGGCCAGCTCGAGGAGTTCCTGCGCCGCAATGGCCTTGAGCGGAATCCACAATCCTGCCGCAAGTACGGTCGCAAACGTCGTTGCCAGAAGGAGAATCAGGCGGTTCATCCGAACACCCTCCGCTGCAGCAGGGTAATGGCCGCCAGGAACATCAGCCCTACCAGGCCGATAGCCATCAACAGTGGCGACAGGGTGGCGGTCTGAGGGTAACGCAACATGGTGCCCTGGCTTCCGGCGGGTAACAGGGTGGGAACGCTGTCAGCGGCCAGAGTTTCACCTGCCGGCCTGGAGCGCGTTTTTTCCTGGGCCAGAAAGCTGGTGTATCGTGTCATCAACTGATGCTTCAGCCCGAGATCGGTTACTTTCTTCTGCGCATTCTCATCGATCTGGCCCGTCAGCCGGCTATCCATCAGGCCGTTGATCTTCTGTGTCGCCCAGTGACGATGCAGGCCCTTACCCGGCGCAGCCTGATCCAGGCTCAGTGCCTGCTGCCAACGACTACCATCCGGCAGCCGCCCGGAGACCTCCAGCTCCCCCTCTCCCGGCAGTCCACGCACCACCTGTACCATCGGTTCGCCACGGAACAGATCGCCAACGCGGTTCGGGAAGGCTTCAGTAACGGCTGTCTGGCCCGGCCAGCTGACCGTGATGTCCGTCAACACCGGCGCCTCCATCTTGGCGAACAGCTCATCCAGGGGCCGCTCCACGTCTGAGAGGTCGCTAATGGCGGTATAGGTGCCACGGCCATACCGCGCGGCTTCCCGCATGAAATGCATATTGGGGGCCGAGCCTATGCCAACCGTAAACAGACGGCTTCGCCCCAGCTGGCTGTTGATCTTCCCGAACAGGGCCGCTTCGTTACCCACGGAACCATCGGTAATGAACACCACCTGCCGCACGCTTGCAGGCGCTTCCCCATCGCTGTGGCTGTCTTTCAGCGCCGCATCCAGGGCCGGAGCCACCTCAGTACCTCCATTGGCATTCAGCCCCTGCACGTAGCGACGGGCCCGGGCAATATTGTTGGCAGTGGCCGGTACCGGTTGCATAAACAGAGCGTGAGTCTGGCTGTTGAACTGGATCACGTTGAACCGGTCCTCCGGACCCAGAGTTTCCAGCCCACGCAACAGCGCCCGCCTGGCCTGGCGGATAGACTCGCCGGCCATGGAACCTGAGGTATCGATCACAAACACCAGTTCCCGTGGCAACCGCTGATCACGGTCAAGTCCCGGCACCATCAGCGCCAGCAGGTAATCTTCGCCCTGCCATTGCTCATGGAAAACCGCAGCTGAGGGTTCCATCCCCCGGTCCGGAGCCCAGCGCACAATAAGGTCTCGGTCCATCAGCACGGTGCCGGATTCCGGCGCCACCTCAACGGCGTTGCCGTTCCAGGTGCTGTTGATACGGTGGCTGGGGCTGGATACCCGGCTGACCGGCAGGCCGGCACTGATAGTCAGAGAGATCTTTGCCCTGTGGCTGTCTGGTCCCACGTCCTCCGGACGCACCGTGAACGGGCTGATCTGATCGGCATCCGGCACCTTGGTGGTTGGGGTAGCCCAGCCTCCAACCCATTGGGCGGGGCGGTTGTCCAAAGCCTGGCCGGGCATATAACGCGGCGTAAGGGTGGTTGGCAGACGCAGCTCGAACTCACCGGACTGGTAGCGTACCGCCTGCTGGTAATGAAGCTCCACGGTAATGGTTTCACCGGGCGGAATGTTCGCCATGCGGGTGGT
>JAWWAM010000261.1:0-4663 GCA_033721715.1 Marinobacter sp. | reverse complement strand
TTCAAGCTCAGACAGTTGGGGATGCTGAACATGAATCGGCGCAATGTAGACTACATTGCCCGGTACAACAGTCGGGTGTCCTACCCGCTGGTGGATAACAAGCTCAAAACCAAACTGGTGGTGGCTGAATACGGCGTTCGCACCCCCCGACTGCTCCAGGTTGTACGCCAGCAACACGAGATTTCGCATTTCCGGCAGATGGCAGAAGATCTGAAAGGTTTTGCCATCAAGCCTGCCAAAGGGTCCGGCGGCAAGGGGATTACCGTGATAACCGGGCGGGACGGTGATGAATACATCAAGGCCTCAGGCGCCCGGGTACCTGCCTCCTACCTTGAGCGACACCTGTCCAATATCCTGGCAGGCCTTTATTCACTCGCTGGTTCGCCGGACGTTGCTATCGTTGAGGATCTGGTGGAGTCCATTCCGGAGCTTGCCAGGTACTCTTTCCAGGGCGTACCTGACATCCGCATTGTGGTTTTTCAGGGTTACCCGGTAATGGCGATGCTGCGACTGGCCACAAAGGCTTCCGATGGCAAAGCCAACCTGCACCAGGGCGCTGTAGGAGTGGGCTTGAACATTGCTAATGGGCACAGCCTGAATGCGGTGCAATTCAACCGCCCTATCACACTACACCCCGATACGGGGCTGGCACTTGAAAACATCGCTATTGCAGACTGGCGGGAAATGCTGGTGATGGCGTCCCGATGCTATGAGGCCACAGGCCTCGGGTACATGGGTGTTGATCTGGTTGTCGATGTTAATCAGGGCCCACTGCTTCTGGAATTGAATGCACGCCCTGGCCTGGCGATCCAGATGGCTAATGGTCGTGGTCTGTTACCGCGTCTGAGGGAGATTGAAGCCCTTCGCAAACCACATTTCACGCCGGAAGATCGGGCTGCCTTCGCCATGGAGACCTTCACTTCCAAAATCTGAAGGGGGTTTCCCGACATAAAAAACGGGGCCCAGGGGCCCCGTTTTTTGTGTGCTCGGATCAGAGCTTTCCTTCTGCAAGCAGCAACCTGCGCTCATGGTTAAGGCCCTTCAACAGCCCCCATGTCATTACCAGCAATATCGCTGTAAACGGCAGACCCGCGGTTATTGCCACCGCCTGGATGGCGCCCAGCGCATCGTCGCCCCCACCGAAAATCAGTGCTGCAGCAATCGCACCTTCCATGACTACCCAGAATACACGCTGAGCGGTCGGCGCATCGGTTTTACCACCAGCCGTGATGCTGTCGATCACCAGCGAGCCTGAGTCGGAAGAGGTCACGAAGAATACCAGTACCAGCACAATACCAACGAAGGAGGTAATCGCAACGAACGGCAGGTTGGCGAACATCTGGAACATGGCCAGGGGAACTTCGGTCAGGCCGTCAGCAGCCAGTGCACCAATGCCTTCCTGTATCTGCTCCAGTGCAGAGCCGCCAAAAGAGCTCATCCAGACCACGGTGATCACCGTCGGAACAATCAGTACTGCGGTTACAAACTCACGAACCGTCCGGCCTCTGGAGACCCTCGCGATAAACATGCCCACGAACGGCGACCAGGAGATCCACCACGCCCAATAGAATACGGTCCAACCATGGAACCACGCTTCGTCATCGCGACCGAACGGATTGCTCAGTTGCAGGGCATTACCGACATAACTGGAGGAAGTTACCCAGAGCGTCTCGAATATGGTCATTGTCGGACCGGCAAAGATAATGAAAAACAGCAGGATTGCCGCCAGCGACATGTTGAAGTTACTCAGAAGTTTTACACCGCCATCAAGGCCCCGCAGAACCGATACCAGTGCCACGGCAGTCACGCCAGTGATAATCGCCATCTGAACGTTAATACCGGACGAAATCCCGAACAGATAATCCAGGCCGGACGCCGCCTGCTGGGCGCCGAAACCAAGAGAGGTAGCCAAGCCGAAAATGGTGGCAACCACCGCCAGTATATCGATGATGTGTCCCGGCCAGCCCCAGACGCGGTCTTTAAGCAGCGGAAAAAAGGCGGACCGAATGGTCAGTGGCATATTCTTGTTGTAAGCAAAGAATGCCAGTGAGAGCGCCACAATTGCGTAGATGGCCCAGGGGTGAAGACCCCAGTGATACATAGTGGCACCCATCGCCATTCTGGCAGCCTCTGGCGTATTGGCTTCCACACCCAACGGCGTCTCATACCAGCCGGTATAATAGGCCACCGGCTCTGCTACTGCCCAGAACATGAGACCAATGCCCATGCCCGCAGCAAAGAGCATCGCAAACCAGGACATCGTTGAGAAGTCCGGTTTGGCATCCATACCGCCAATACGGATTTTGCCAACAGGCAGGAAAATCAGCGCAAGAGAGACAACTACAAAGATGTTGGCGCTGAGCAGGAAAAACCAGTCAAATTGT
The DNA here is from genome assembly GCA_033721715.1 of Marinobacter sp. Classification (GTDB taxonomy): domain Bacteria; phylum Pseudomonadota; class Gammaproteobacteria; order Pseudomonadales; family Oleiphilaceae; genus Marinobacter. The sequence goes on along the minus strand of JAWWAM010000261.1, from coordinate 2,279 downwards.
GCGATTGTCCACCATTTCGCACCGTCAAGAAGCTCTTTTGCTTCTGCCGGGAAGATCAGCGTGCCTATAACAAACGCTACCACCAGTATTGCTGTTATCGGGAATACTGGCGCGTGCAGATCGAGGCCAAAAGGATTTATATTATCCTGGCCCGCGACGTAATCCGTTGAGTATTCGTCTTTTACAACGTCGCCCACGTTTTGAGCCTCCTGTTCGAGTAGATCTTTTGAATTATCGGATGCAAACGTTACAAGGCCGGCATCTTATTGCTTTGAGTTCAAAACATCAAAGAACGCGTATTTACGCCCTAAAACCAAGCTTAGACCAATATTTATAAGGCCGGGGGAAATCAGCCGAACCAATGTTAACGGGGGGCACGTACCCTCAAGATGAATCCTGATACCATCCGCCAATCCTGTCGCATCTCTGTTCAGAGGATCCCATGGCAAAAACCCGAACCATCCCCTTCCGTTACACTGCCTATCTCCTGAGCCTGGCTGGCTTTCTGATTTCCCTGCTGGCTACTGTCCTGCTGGAGGGCCGGGGCATAGTGCTGCCGCTTGTTTTCGGCGCCCTGACCGTACTTGGTACCTGGGACCTGCTGCAGCGCAAACGCACAATCAGTCGCAATTACCCGATCCTTGCTCATTTCCGCTATTTTCTAGAATCCATCGGCCCCGAAATACGGCAATACTTCATCCAGTCGGACACCGAGGAACGTCCTTTTTCCCGGGAACAGCGCACTATCATCTACCAGCGGGCCAAGAACGTTCTCGACAAGCGCCCTCTGGGTTCGCAGCTCAGTATGTATAACGAGGGTTTCGAATGGATCAATCACTCGTTGCGACCAGTACAACTTACAAATTCCGATTTTCGTATTGTGATCGGCAAACACTGCGACAAGCCCTACAACGCCAGCGTGTTCAACATCTCGGCCATGAGCTTCGGCTCCCTCTCTGCCAACGCCATTCTGAGCCTTAATACCGGTGCCAAAATGGGTGGTTTCTATCACGACACAGGTGAAGGCTCAATCTCCCGTTATCACCGCGAACCCGGAGGGGATCTGGTGTGGGAGATCGGCTCTGGCTACTTCGGTTGCCGCCACGAAGATGGAACGTTCAATGAAGAAATGTTTGTCCGGAATGCCACCACGGACCAGGTGAAAATGATAGAGGTCAAACTATCTCAAGGTGCGAAGCCCGGCCACGGCGGCATTCTTCCCGGAGAAAAAGTCACTCCCGAAATTGCCGAGGCACGGGGCGTCAAGCCCGGTGAGGAGGTTATCTCCCCCGCCAGCCATTCAGCATTCTCGACCCCTATTGAACTACTGGAGTTCCTGGAACGACTGCGTGAGCTGTCAGGCGGCAAGCCAGTGGGGTTCAAACTGGCCATAGGCCATCCCTGGGAATGGTTTGCTATCGTCAAGGCCATGCTTGAAACAGGTAAGAAACCGGACTTTATCGTTGTCGATGGCGGCGAAGGCGGCACGGGAGCGGCGCCGCTGGAGTTTATCAACCGCCTGGGAACGCCCATGAAGGAGGCCTTGTTGCTGGTTCATAACACGCTGGTGGGGACTAACCTGCGGGAAGACATCGCCATAGGCGCAGCCGGCAAGATTACTTCGGCCTTCAACGTCGCCCGAACCCTGGCGCTGGGTGCGGACTGGTGCAACGCGGCCCGCGGCTATATGTTTTCACTGGGATGCATCCAGGCTCTGAACTGTCACACCGGAAAGTGCCCCAGTGGCGTTGCGACCCAGGACCCCAGACGCAGTAGAAAACTCGACGTGCGAGACAAAAGCCAACGGGTTTACAACTACCACAGGAATACCCTGGACGCGTTAATGAACCTGCTCGCCGCTTCCGGCCTCAGGCACCCTTCGGAGCTGGGCCCGGAGCACATCATCCGCCGCACCTCCAGAACGGAGATCCACTCCTACCTGGAACTCTATCCGTTCCTGGAACCCGGCGCCCTTCTGAAAGGAAAGACTGGTGAGCGGGTATTCGATATTTACTGGCCAGATGCCACCGCACACAGCTTTGACCCACCGGAATTTATCCGTGAGCTCAGGGAAACCAAGCTGCAGTAGAAATACCCTGGTAAATGCCGAAAGGATGTTTATTTTTTGCAGAGGCTGGTGTAGACTTCGCTCCCGCTAAGCCACTGAGATTTATCTCAAGTTTCTTTGGCCAATGGCAGTTTCGGGGCGTAGCGCAGCTTGGTAGCGCACTTGCATGGGGTGCAAGGGGTCGTAGGTTCAAATCCTACCGTCCCGACCA
>JAWWAM010000260.1:0-4666 GCA_033721715.1 Marinobacter sp. | reverse complement strand
TGATTCGCAATATGGAACAGTCGATTGCGGAATCCGAGGCCTTTATACAGCGTTTTCGTAAAGGCGGATAACCTTCCGGACTAGCCGCGGATCGTCTTGCCCTGCGTCATCTGGTGTTCGTGGAACTGATTCATGTATTTGCCAAGGCGCTCACGGGAAGACTCCAGCTCTTTCCAGGCTTCCTGCAACTCGGACAGATCTTCGGCAGCAGGTGCCTGGTCCTGGGTGCCACTGTCGAGGCTTTCATAGGCGGCCTCTACCCGTTCTGCCACGTCCTGGTACTTGGCCCAGGCCGCCTCGTACCGCTCCCGTTCGGACTTCCATTCGCGCGTATTTACCATTGTGTGCCTCCTACTGGCAGGTTGCTGTCCATGTCTGGTGTTTTATCGTGCTCTACTACTACACCTTAGGGCAGGAGAGGTTTCTTTCAACCCTTCCGCATAGTGTCGCGGAGTTCAACACCTCGATCACACCTCGCTCCAGCGTTCCGCACCCAGCCAATGGCACAAAGCTGTAGCACCCTTGGCAGTCACTTTCAGTTCCCGGCCTGCCTCACGCCGTCGCAGATAGTCATTATCCAGCAGGTGATTGCAGATGCGCTGCCCCAAAGGGCCAGCTATATGGAACCGACGCTCACCCCAGTCAAGACATGGGCGACACAATGGGAGGGAGCTGGCAGCATGGGTTTGGTCGAACGACAATTCAATAGGCGCCAACACTGTCTGGAGCCGGTCTGTAAGAACCCCGACATCAGGTTCAAGCATAATGGCTTGCTCGGCCACCAAATGGTCTGCAATAGCAACACCCAGGCGACCACCAAGGTGGTCATAACACATTCTTGCCCGTCTCATTCCGGGATTGCGAGGGCCAGTCTCAATCCTTGGCGTTTTCCGACCTAAGGCGGCGACCTGCATGATACCCTCCAGCATTGCCGCCACTTCTTGGGACGCCAGGCGGTGATAGCGATGCCGTCCCTGTTTCAGAAAAACCAGTAGCCCCGCCTCGACCAGAAGCGATAGATGACCACTGGCGGTCTGAGGGGCAACCCCTCCGATCCTCGCCAGCTCATGGGCGGTATATGCCCGGCCGTCCATCAGTGCCAGCAAGATGGTAGTGCGGGCGGGAACTCCCACTAATGACGCGATTCGGGCAATTTCGTTAGTATTCACGGGTTATGGTGAGCCTTTGAATCTTTGGGCGCGGCTGTTCGGTCAGAAAGCCCATAATCTCGCACAACTTCTGCCACTCTCAATCGATAATCGGAGAAAATCTCGTTTCGTCCCTTAACTTGGGCATGACGATGAGCCTCCATGTTCCGCCATCGTTCTATAGCAGCTTCATCTCGCCAGAATGACAGAGACAGCACCCGGCCAGGGTGCACGAGGCTTTCGAAACGCTCAATGGATATGAAGCCTTCTATTTGCTCTAACAGTGGGGCCAACCCTGCTGCTTCATCAAGATACTGGGCGGTTTTCCCCGAGCGCGGTTCCAACTCAAATATCACTGCCAACATGTTAAGCCTCCTTTGCAAAGCCAGAGCGACAAAGCGTTGAGGGTTTATTCAGAGCACCTTCAACTACTTCCACAAAGCTGCGTTCCTCCCGCAGGATGAAACGCTGGGATTCAGCGAGCGCAAAGTTCCTTTTCCCGGCCTCATCCGCCTTCAGGCGATGGCGATACTCCTCGTAGCTTGCAAGAGAATCGAACCCGATAAGGCCCCAGGCTATATCGTTCGTGCCTTCTGAGGGCAAGAAATAGCCGATCAGGTCACCGCCGCAACGCGGAATGATGTCGCCCCAGTTTTCGGCATAGATTTTAAAACGCTCTTTCTGGAAGGGATCTATCTGATAGCGAATGACACAAACTATGGGCATTGGAAGCCTCCTGTACCGTTGCTTTGAAGGCCTATTGTGCGACTTAATTTAATGCGAATGCTTCGCTGTGGACCGAAGTTACCCCCCTTTTAAAGATGCATATTAAATGACTTTTAACTGTGCTACCTTGCGCGCCCTTCGGATACTTCTGCCGGCCTGCGTTGGCCCGCGGTTGAACGACAGGAACAATGTTGATTCTGCGGCAGGAATCATTTGATTCGAGAGCGGTGTTACAAGAGAGGTGTTATATGTTATCAGCGGAGACTATTACCACGGTTAAAGCAACCGTTCCCGCGCTACAGCAGCATGGCGAAAAAGTGACAACCCGGTTTTACGAAATCCTGTTTCAGAGGTACCCGGAAGTAACTGCGTACTTCAACCAGGCTAATCAGGTTCAGGGCACCCAGCCTCGCGCACTGGCCAACAGCGTTCTGGCTTATGCCTCAAACATCGACCGGCTGGATGCCCTGGCCGATGCACTGCCAACGATCATACAGAAACACGTCGCCCTGGATATTCGTCCGGAACACTACCCGCTTGTAGGTGAGTGCCTGCTGGAAGCCATCAGGGAAGTGCTGGGGGAGGCGGCTACCGAAGGCGTAGTCACTGCCTGGGCCGAGGCGTACCAGCATCTTGCAAACATGCTTATTGATGCTGAGGAGGAGGTTTGTCAGGCCAAAGAAGCCCAGCCCGGCGGGTGGCGTGGCCCACGCAGATTCCGCGTGGTACGGAAGGAGCACGAAAGCGAGGTGGTCTGTTCCTTTTACTTCGAGCCGGTCGATGGCGGCCAGATCATGGATTTTCAGCCGGGACAGTACCTCACTGTGCTGATGGAGGTCGACGGCCAGCCACTGCGGCGCACCTACTCGCTTTCCTGTGAACCCGGAGCCGGCCACTACCGCATAAGCGTTAAACGTGAACCTGGTGGCGTTGCCTCGAACTACCTTCACGACCGTGTAGAGGTGGGGTGTGAACTGGCACTGCTACCACCGTCCGGTGAGTTCACATTGAGAGACCACTCCCGGCCACTGGTGCTCCTGACGGCAGGCGTGGGGATCACACCCGCCATCAGCATGCTGGAGGCGACAGCCATCAGCGACCGCGAAATCCACTTCATTCATTGCGCCCTGAACAGCCGTGTTCACGCCTTTCGGCGCCATGTCGACGAAATGGCAGAGCAGCATGAGAATGTCCGGCAGCACTATATCTATAGTGAACCGCTGCCGGGCGACACTGCCCATGGCGAAGGTTTCATCAATACAGAGACCCTGTTCGGGCTGTTGCCGAACGATCACGACGTAGATCTCTATTTTCTGGGGCCAAAACCTTTCATGCAGTCGGTATGGAAGATTACTAAAGAGCTTCGTATTCCGGCGAACCAGGTCCATTACGAGTTCTTCGGGCCAGCGGAGGCGCTGGAGGCCGGGTGAGAATTGTGTCGCTGGGGTGGTGCTTCTTTCCGTGGCCTATTGGTGTATGATGCCGCACCAATTTAGAGCACGCAGAATCCACTCCGAGTCCGGGCCCCGGCCAACACAATTGATCAGCTATGCCAGACAAAACAGAAAATCGGGCGGGCGGATGGTCCCTCCTCCTCAGGTTTGAGCAGTTTATCGGCATCGGGCCCCATGGCCGCCAGTCGCTCTCCGCTACCCCGCTGGCGGAGCGGCTCAAGATTGGCATAGCCGCCTCCATTGCCATTCTCGCTGTTATCCTGATCAGCCAGCAGTTTTCATCTACACCCCATTGGCCGGTGCTGGTCGCCTCTATGGGTGCCTCGGCGATTCTACTGTTCGCACTGTCTAACAGCCCGCTGGCGCAGCCCTGGTGTTTTGTCGGGGGTCACCTTGTGCCCGCCACCATCGGCGTTGTCTGCGCACAGTGGGTACCGGATCTTGCGTTGGCGGCGGCAGCCACTGTGGGCATCAGCCTGTTTGTCATGTACATGTTCGAGTGCGTGCATCCCCCTGGCGGTGCTGCTGCCCTGGTACCTGTTATCGCTGCCGGCGACCAGCCGCTGGGCTATGACTTTGTGCTCTACCCTGTCGGCCTGAACGTCCTGGCCATGCTGGGGATCGCCATTGTGCTTAACCGGTACTGGCTTCGGAAACCGTACCCCGTGCGGGCAATACGGGAGCACGACCCTGTTCACAAGCATAACGACCTGAGCCCAATGAAGCGCCTGGGCATTCGCCCTGACGACCTGCACCAGGCACTGGGCGAGTACTCTTCCTTCCTGGATGTCAGTGAACAGGACCTGAACCAGCTCTACAGCATGGCTCAGAGCATTGCTTACAAACGCCGGATGGGGGAAGTGACCTGCGCAGACATCATGTCCACCGACCTGGTCACCATCGAATACGGCACAGGACTGGAAGAGGCCTGGGCGTTGTTACGCTATCACAAGGTCAAGATTCTTCCTGTGGTGGACAGGGCCCACCGGATTATCGGCGTGGTTTCTCTGGTGGATTTCCTGCAGCGGGCCAACCTCAATACCTATCGGACCTTTGCGGAAGACGTGCGGGCGTTTCTCCGTAAAACATCGCCTTTCACCCGCTCGGACAAGCCGGAGGTGGTTGGCCAGATCATGGCAACGGGCGTATTCGCTGCCCGCGATACCGACCACATCGCGGCCCTGGTGCCGCTGCTGTCTGACAGGGGGCTTCACCATATTCCTGTCATTAATCATGAGCGTCGACTTGTCGGCATGGTCACTCAGTCCGACCTGATTGCGGCCCTTTACAACCATGACATTAGCGCCCCTGCTAACGATGCCAGGTCCGAGGCGACCC
>JAWWAM010000259.1:0-4712 GCA_033721715.1 Marinobacter sp. | reverse complement strand
GCCGGAGGAAAGGCTGGACGTGCCCTACCACCCGGGAGTCAATCCGCCGTTGTGGGAAATGGGTCACGCGGCCTTCTTCTATGAAGTGTTTGTGTTCAACCTGCTGGATGGCACGCCCAGTTACAACCCGGCCATGGATGAGCTCTGGGACTCCTTCCACGTGGACCACCGCGATCGCTGGTCCCGGGAGCTGTTTCCCGGGCGAGAGGAAACACTGGCTTATTTCGATACCATCTACGACCGCGTGGCCGCGAGAATCCGCGACAAACCGCTTACCGATCAAGAGCTTTATCTCTATCGCTATGCCATCTTCCACCAGAATATGCACATCGAGTCCCTGATCTGGTGCCGGCAGACCGTGGGTTACCCGCCCGGGCCGGATTACACCGATGAACGGATTGCGCCCGGAGACCTGACAGGTGGAGATGCAGTCATACCGGCCGGCAAGTGGCGGATTGGCATGCCCGGCGAATCCGGGGATTATGCGACGTCGGATTTTGCCTTCGATAACGAGAAGCCAGGGTTTGAAGTGGAGCTGGAGCCGTTCGCCATTTCCCGTTTGCCGGTCTCTAATGCAGAGTTTCTGGCATTTGTAGAAGAGGGGGGCTACCAGCGGCCGGAATTCTGGTCGTTTGGTGGCCGTAAATGGCTGCAGACCGAAACCGATATCTCCCTGGTTCACGGTCGCTCTGAACCTGTTCTGCATACTCCGAAGCACCCGCTTTACTGGCGCTGGCACGACGCCCAGTGGCAGGAGCGGTTCTTCGATCAATGGCAACCACTGAATCCCCATGCGCCGGCGTGCCATATCTCCTATTGGGAAGCAGAAGCCTGGTGCAACTGGGCAGGGCGGCGCTTGCCGACCGAATATGAATGGGAGGTAGCGGCTCTGGGTAACCGGATGGGTGAGCCGTTCAGACGCTTCCCGTGGGGCAACGATCCGGTGGGGCCGGAGCATGCTGATATGGGTGGCCGGGCCATGGCCCGGAACCCGGTCGGGGATTTTCCGGCCGGCGACAGCACCTTCGGGTGCCGCCAGATGATCGGCGGTGTCTGGGAGTGGACCAGTAGCCAGTTTTTCCCTTACGACGGGTTCCGGATAGATGTGTATCCCTTTATGTCGACGCTGCAGTTCGGGGATCACAAGGTTACCCGTGGTGGCAGTTGCGCCACCTCGCCAAACCTCATCCGGGGAACCTATCGCCAGGCCTATCTGCCGCAGAGAAACGATGTCTATACCGGGTTTCGCACCTGTGCGCTCCCGCAAGCCGGACCGGATAACCGCTGAGGATAAACCATGAACGTGTATGAAACCGACGAACTGCTCGGTCAGTATCTGGGATTCCACTTCGGGGAGAGTTACTTCGGGGTTGGCAATTATCCGGCCCGTTGTGCCGGCATCTGCCAGGAACTGATGGCCGGCCGGGAGAAGCGTAAGGCTCTGGACCTGGGGTGTGCGGTTGGCCGTACGACCTTCGAGCTCGGCAGGGTGTTTGAACAGGTGGTTGGCGTGGATCTGTCGCGACGCTTCGTGGAGGCGGCGCACAACCTTCGGCAAGACGGAGAGATCGATTACTTTCGCCGCGACGAAGGCGAACTGGGAACCCGAATCACCGTAAGTCTTGAAGAACATGGCCTCGCCAGGGCCGCCGAGCGCGTCTCTTTTGCCACAGGCGACGCCTGCCACCTCGAGGAAGAGCACCGGAATTATGACCTGATTTTCGCCGGTAACCTGATCGATAGGCTGCAGGACCCCGGCGCATTCCTCGCGGACATTCACCACCGTCTCGCAGAGGATGGCACACTGGTCGTCAGCTCTCCCTACACTTTGATGGAGGAGTTTACGCCCCGCGGTAACTGGATAGGCGGTTTTGAGCGTAATGGGGAGCCGCGCACAGTGCTGGACGGCATGCGGGAAATACTGGGTCACCACTTTGAAGAAATACAGCCGCCACAGGATGTGCCGTTCGTGATTCGTGAAACCCGGCGAAAGTTTCAGCATACCATCGCCGAACTGAGCGCCTGGCGCAGAATTCGCTAACACCAGGGTGGTGGATCGCTGAGCAGGTGGGGGTCAGTCCCTGCGAGTGAAAAAGGCGGTCTGGGAGGGGTGACCGATGTCGGGAACAAATTCGCCGATGCCACCGAAACGGACCTCGTAGCCATTGCGGTCGGCTACGCCCCGGGCCCAGCGCTGAAACTTGAGCCGGTCCCACTCGAACTTGTGGTCCTCCTCGCGGAACTCTCCCGGTGCCAGGTCGAACAGCGGGTTGTACTCTCGGTTCGGAGTGGTCATGAACAGGCAGCCTGGGCGGTATTCCCCGAAGACAGCCCTCTCAACCCGTGAAAGCTGCTCCGGGTGGACATGCTCAATGGTTTCGACCATTGCCGCCGCATCGTAGCCTGCCAGAGCCGCATTGCTTTCAGCGTAAGATCCCCGGATCAGGTGAACTCTCACAGGCTCCTCGTTAAGGTAGTCAGCCAGAACTAAACGGGCCTGGCGCAGGGAAATGCCGGAGTCTTCCAGCCCTGTAACCGTCTCGAACTGTCGATCGGCCAGCAGCCGGTACAGCAACGAGCCCGAGCCGCAACCAAGATCCAGCACCCGTGCGGCACCCGTTGCCTTTAATGTCCGGAACACGAAATCCAGCCGCTCTTCATGCAGGGAAGTCATCTGCGTCATGGTGTGTTCGTTGGAGCCCATGGGCTCGTGCATCAGGATGTTCCTGCAGTTTGTGGCGGGAAGGCGGGCCGAGGATCCCTGATGTGGCTTGCCAGTGCCACACCGGTTTCGCTCATGGTGAGATAGGCTTCGTCGGCGCCTGCCTCCCGGATTTTTTTGGCTTCATCGGCATACATGGTGTGGGCCACCACGTAGCCGGTAAACCCCCTGCGGCGAAGCATCCGGGCTGCGATCAGTTTACCCTCGATGTCATTCATGGCAAGGATGACTGCCTCCACTTCAGGCATGTGCAATCCCTGCCAGAAGGTATTGTCTTCGGCGTCAGCAAATACCACATTACGACCTTCTGCCTGGTGTTTCTGTGTTTTTGCCGGGTCTGAATCCAGCCCTATTACCTCAGATTCTGATTCCCGTAGCCAGTCATAAGCCGCGGTGCCGGTTCTTCCCATCCCCATGACCAGAACCTTGGTGTTGCCGAGAGAAATGGGCTGCTCGTCCGGATGATGGGTCTGGCTTTCGAACTTTACCAGAGTACCAGACCAGCGTTCGTACAGAGAGTGAGCATAGCGGTTAAGCGGGGCGGAAATTACAAAAGACAAGGATACCGTAATCGCCAGGGGAATAAGCCATTCTGGTAGTGCAACACTGGCGACAATCAGGCCGAACTCACTGTAATTGGTCAACGACAGGGCGCTAAGGAAGCCGCTTCGCGCACGCAGCCGGAACAGCAACAGCAGCAAAAAGAACAGCAGGCCTTTTAGTGGCAGAACGATTGCCGCCACCACAGCAAATACCATTGCCTCTCCATCCGGCAGCCCGCCAATACCGATTTGCAGGAAAAAGCCTACCAGGAAAACTTCTTTTACGCTCCAGAGAGACTTGGCCAGCTCCTGGGAACGGGGATGGTTGGCCAGCATGGCACCGAACACCAGGGCTCCCAGTTCCGAGCTCAGCCCTACCGCTTCAAAGCCGAGGCCTCCGACCACAAGGGCGAGTAACAGGCCCAGCAGAACCAGTAGCTCATCGTGTCCACTGGCGTCCAACAGCTTGAACAGCAAAGGCCTCAACAGCGGCAGACCAAATACGATCAGCGCCCATTGGGAGGGCGTCTGGCCTGCGGCAAGGCTCATCACTACCAGCGCGAGCAAGTCCTGCATGATCAGGATGCCGATAGCGACGCGGCCATGAAAGGCCCGCAGTTCCCGTTTGGTTTCCAGTACCTTGGCTGCCAGCACCGTGCTGGAAAAAGAGAGGGCAATGGCCAGTATGAAAGCCGTTTGCCAGTCCAGCTCCAATAGCAGGTAGAGACCGGGAGTGAAGACTACACAGGTGATACCAAAGTGCAGCAAGCTTCCGCCGATAACCTCGGCGCTGACAATGGAGCGGAGTTTCAGTTTCAGGCCGACAGTAAACAGAAGCAGCAGCACGCCCAGGTGGGCGATGTGCGCAAGTACATCGGTTGCCTCAACGGCGATGTCAGTGGCGGCAGAGAGGCCGCTTAGCACAAAACCGGCGGCCAGGTAGCCTACCAGCGGGGGCAGGCCGATAGCCTTGACCAGCAGGCCCAGGGCAAAGGCAAATGATATCCAGATGGCTTCAGGCATGGATTACTTCACGGTTGAAAGTCAGGGCTAGGGAAAGGCTACCTCGTTTCTGCCAGAAACTCACGGAAGAGTTGTGCTGATTCCTCCGGCACCTCCACCATGGGTGCGTGGCCGACACCCTCCAGGATTATCTTCCGGGCATCGGGTATCTGTTCAATAAACACATCCGCATTGCGGTAGTTGATAACCCGGTCTTCCTTGCCCCAGATGATCAGAACGGGTGCATCGATACGGGTAATGGCGTTGCGGAAGTCGGGCTCATAGCCGGTATCGCGGATGGCGGCGAAGATCACCTGGTTGATCTCCCGGTTGGCGATGGCCTTTTCTTCCATCACGTCGTAGATGGGCCAGGGCACGAAGGGCTTTTTCTCCAGGGCAAAGTCAACCAGGCGCCTGAAATCCCCTTCCTTGGCGGGGATAAGGGG
>JAWWAM010000258.1:0-4717 GCA_033721715.1 Marinobacter sp. | reverse complement strand
GGTTCAAGGAGCACTGATATCACTGGATGCGCAAACAGGCGCCATCGAAGCCCTTGCCGGCGGCTACAGCTTCAGCCAGAACAAGTATAACCGGGCAACCCAGGCAAAAAGACAGCCGGGCTCTACCTTCAAGCCGTTTCTTTACCTCAGCGCCCTTGAGCGGGGGATGACTCCGGCAACAATCTATAATGACGCCCCCATTGTGTTTGACGACTCCGAACTGGAAACAGCTTGGCGTCCGCAGAATTCCTCCGGACAGTTTTACGGCCCCACCCGGCTGAGAGAGGCCCTGTACCGTTCCCGGAACCTGGTTTCCGTGCGCCTTCTGAGAGATCTCGGCATACAGAACACTATCGATTACCTGGACCAACTGCAGATACCCACCGGCGACATGCAGAAAGATCTGTCCCTGTCCCTCGGAAGCGGACTGCTAACCCCAATGGACCTCGCGCGAGGCTTTGCAGTTATTGCCAATGGCGGTTATGACGTCGAACCCTATATCGTCAGCACGATATCCGATGTCACTGGCGACGATATTTTCGAAGCGCCAGAGGTCATTCTTTGCGACGACAATTGCCAGCAGGAGCAGAAAGAGATTGATGCAGAAGATCGCAATGCCCGCGTTGCACGAAGGCTCGCGGATGAGCGCTCGGTGTATATCCTCCATTCAATGATGCAAGATGTTATCAGGCTGGGCACCGGCAGACGGGCGCTGGCACTGGGAAGAGAAGACATCGGCGGCAAGACCGGCACCACCAACGAACAGCGCGACACCTGGTTTGGCGGCTTCAACCACGACGTTGCTACCACGGTGTGGGTTGGCTTCGATCAGCCCCAGCCACTTGGCCGGCGCGAATTTGGTGCCAGCACCGCCCTGCCAGTCTGGCTTGACTACATGAAGGTTGCTCTTGCAGGCGAGCCCCCCTCGCTGATGCCCAGACCCAACGGGATTGTCAACATCCGCATCGACCCGGAAACCGGCAAGCGCGCACGCCCCGGCCAGGAAGGCGCAACGTTTGAGCTGTTCAAGGAAGAAGATGCACCACCACCACTGGACCCTCAGGACGAATCTTCAGGTGGCAGTGAGAACGGTGACGATGGAGGCCTGTCCAGACAGATATTCTGACCTCCCCTGCAGGTAGTAATCTCTTACCACAAAAAAACCGGCGGTTTTCACCCCGCCGGTTTTTTAGTTCACCGATAATCTGGAACGACCAATCAGATAATATCGTCCATAGACTTCAGCGGGTAGTGAGCCGGGTAGCCGTTGCGGGCAACTCCTGAGTCGACCGCTGCGCGTGCAACCGCAGCAGGAACAACCTCCAGCAGACGCACGTCCATCGGCTTGGGAATGATGTATTCCCGACCGAACTCGAAGCTGGCAACGTCATAGGCTTCGCAGATTTCCTGCGGAACCGGCTCCTTGGCCAGTTCGCGAATCGCGTGAACGGCCGCTACTTTCATTTCTTCGTTAATCGCAGTTGCCCGCACGTCCAGCGCCCCCCGGAAGATAAACGGGAAACCAAGAACGTTGTTTACCTGATTTGGGTAGTCGGACCGGCCGGTTGCCATGATCAGGTCATCGCGAGTGGCAAGAGCCACCTCAGGGGCGATCTCGGGATCGGGGTTGGAGCAGGCAAAGACGATCGGATTCGGTGCCATCAGCTTGAGCTGATCGGCACTCAGCAGATCCGGACCAGAAAGACCAAGGAATACGTCCGCACCGTCCATCGCATCATCAAGCGTGCGCTTGTCGGTCTCATTGGCGAACATCGCCTTGTACTGATTCAGGTCGTCACGGCCAGAATGAATGACGCCCTTGCGGTCGAGCATATAGATGTTCTCTGAGCGAACACCGCAGCTGATAAGAAGCTTCATGCAGGCGATGGCTGCTGCACCAGCGCCAAGGCACACAACTTTAGCCTCTTCAATCTTCTTACCCTGAAGCTCAAGTGCGTTGATCATGCCGGCGGCCGTTACAATAGCGGTACCGTGCTGATCATCGTGGAAGATGGGGACACTGCATTTCTCGATGAGGGCCCGTTCGATTTCAAAGCATTCTGGTGCTTTGATATCTTCCAGATTGATGCCGCCGAAGGTATCGGCAATACGCTCAACCGTTTCGATAAAGGCCTGGGGGCTCTCGGAATTGACTTCAATATCAAATACGTCAATACCGGCAAAGCGCTTGAACAGTACGCCCTTGCCTTCCATTACCGGCTTACTCGCCATAGGACCCAGGTTACCCAGACCAAGAATCGCGGTGCCGTCAGAAATAACGGCCACCAGATTACCCTTGGCGGTGTATTTGTACGCGTTCTCTGGGTCCTTAGCGATCTCGCGGACCGGCTCGGCAACCCCGGGGCTGTACGCCAGAGAAAGGTCGCGGGAGGTCTTGGTGGGCTTGGTGATTTCAACACTCAGCTTACCAGGCCGCGGCTTGGCGTGATATTCAAGGGCTGCTTCTTTCAGATCTTGAGACATTGCCACTGTTCCGTTTGTCACGTTTAAGAGGTAAAAGCCACCGGGGCTTGCCCGGCGGAGCGCGACATTATGGCGTGAAGGTCAGCATCAGACAAGGCCCCACTGGCCAATTCGTGACCAGTCAATAAGCCATTTTGCGTACATACCCTTAAATTGGCGCCCGCAGGGGCAAAACGGCAGATACAAAAAAAGCGCCTCGAAAGGCGCTTCTTTTGTACTTTCAGAATCTGTATCAGTCTTTCTTACCACCAATACGACCACCGAAACGCTTTTGGAAGCGATCGATGCGGCCGCCGGTATCCATCACTTTCTGCTTGCCAGTGTAAAATGGATGGCATTGGGAACACACATCTAGTTGCAGATCCTGAGTGAATGTAGAGCGGGTCTTGAAGACATTACCGCAGGAACAGGTAACGTTAATCTCTTCGTACTTGGGGTGAATACCTTCTTTCATGGCGAACCTCTGTCGGGTCGTGCCGCTACCTGATCACGGGAGCTTAAATCGCTCCAGGTGCCAGGCACCGCACGTTTGAATCAATTGACAAGACGGGGCACAATCATGCCCTGCCGGAAACAGACCGCGAATCTTACTTGCAATTGTGGCATCAGGCAAGTCCCGGACCGTCTTATCACTCCCATGGAGCCTCATGTGCCCCGAACCGCGCGCATAGCATTGAACCGCCCCCTCCGGCGGCTGTTCGACTATCTGGTCCCGGACCACCTAACTCTGCAAAAGGGCCAGCGCGTGACGGTAGCCTTTGGGCGGCAGTCTGCCACTGGCCTGGTCGCCGACATAGATGTGCAGCCACCAGCGGGCATTACCCTCAAACCCGTTAAGTCGGCCTGCGAAGAATGGCCAGCACTACCAAAGGAAACGTTCGAGCTCTTGAGCTGGGCGGCAGATTACTATCAGCATCCGCTGGGCGAATGCCTTTTTACCGCGTTACCTCCGGCTCTTCGACGTGGACGACCTGCTGCAGAAAAACAGGAGACCTACTGGCAGGCCGTCGGTGACCCGAGCGTCCTACCTGGCAATGCAACACGACAGCGGGAGCTTCTGACCTGGCTACAGCGTCAGGCGGGAAGCGCCAGCAGCAAACAGATAGTTCACGCCGGCTTCACCCAATCACAAATCAAGAGCCTTCAGGAGAAGGGACTGCTTCGCGAGGTCTCACCGCCCGATTCCGCCGGTGTGTCCGAGGAAATCCGCAGCCGCATACCAGAGCTTTCTCAGGCCCAGTTTGATGCCGCAACCCAACTTCCCATACCTGGAGACGGCTTTGCGGCATCCCTGTTATTTGGCATCACCGGTAGCGGCAAAACCGAGCTGTACCTTTATTACCTCAAACACCACCTGGGCAACAGCGACCAGGCATTGGTGCTGGTCCCGGAAATCAACCTGACACCACAAACTGTTGCACGCTTTCAGCATTACTTCGGGTCACGTATTGTAGTGTGGCACTCGGCCCTGAATGATGGCGAACGGCTGTCGACATGGCTCAAGGTCCGCCGAGGCGAACCGGTTATATTGATCGGAACCCGCTCTGCGGTATTACTGCCCTTCACCGGCCTGAAAACCATCATCGTGGACGAAGAGCATGACAGCTCCTACAAGCAGGGAGAGGGGTTTCGTTATTCCGGGCGAGATACAGCAGTCTACCGCGCTCACCTCAATAAGTGCCCCGTTATTCTCGGCTCCGCCACGCCTTCCATGGAGTCATACCATAACGCGCTTATGGGGAAGTATTCTCTGATCAAACTTGAAGAGAGGGCAGGCAACGCCAGACCACCACATATCAAGCTACTGGACATTCGCAGCCGGCCGCTGGAGGGCGGACTTTCACGCCCGGCCCTGCAGGCTATCGAAAAGTGCCTGCAGGAAGGCCAGCAAGCGCTGGTCTTCGTGAACCGCAGAGGATTCGCCCCGGTGATGATGTGCTTCGACTGCGGCCACATGATCGAGTGCCCCCGGTGCGACACACGGCTTACCTATCACCGCCGCGATCGCGCCATGCGCTGCCACCACTGTGATTTCCAGACCGCAGCCACCGACCGTTGTCCAAAGTGTGACAGCGATGCCTTTAAACCGGTGGGCCAGGGCACCGAGCGCGCTGAAGACATTCTGACTGCGCAGTTCCCCAATACCCCGGTGGTACGGGTAGATCGGGACAGCACCCAGCGCAAGGGCAGCATCCAGAGCATTCTCAAGAAAGTGAACGGCGGCCAGCCCTGC
>JAWWAM010000257.1:0-4760 GCA_033721715.1 Marinobacter sp. | reverse complement strand
GCCTGGGGGGTCATGTCTGCCCTGAGCCCCATCATTCGGCCGGTTAGCTGGTCCGTAAGCTTGAAGGTCTGGAGTTCCAGATCATGGCCGGTGCCAGTAAAAAGTGACTCCAGGTATTCAATCAATGGCGGGATAACCAGCTGGTACCCCCAGTGCTGGCAGGTATCCATTACATCCCGGCGCAGGGATTCGATCTGTCCAGCCAGTGGCGGAAGAATATCTTCGACGCCATCAGGCAGCAGCCAGCGATCAGATACTGTCATGAGATTCGGTTGTCCGTTCTGCCCCGGAGGAAAAGCCCCGGGAGTACACAGGATTTAGGGCGATGTTCGGCGCAAGAATAAAAACCCGAACCAAAACCGGCAGAATTTTACACTGTTGGCAGGCACAAAAAAACCGGAATACCGAGGTATTCCGGTTTTGTCATCACCGTGGCGCCGTTCAGCGGCTTCCCTGTGGGTCCTTCAGGAACCTGAGGAATTCACTGTCGGTGTCTATCACCATGATGTCAGCTTCGTTGGCAAACGTGTTCTGATAGGCTTCCAGGCTGCGATAGAAGCTATAGAACTCGCTGTCCGAGCCGTAGGCGTCAGCGTATATCCGTGCTGCCTCGGCGTCACCTTCACCACGCATCTCCTCCGCGTTGGCGAATGCCTCTGCCAGTATCACCGTCCGTTGACGATCCGCATCGGCACGAATGCCTTCAGCGAGCTCGCGGCCGCGGGAGCGAAATTCCTGTGCCAGCTTCTCACGCTCGGTGGCCATGCGCCGATAGACGTTCTGGCTCACCTGCCCCGGGAACTCGATAGCCTTGACGCGGATATCCACCACTTCAATGCCGAACTCTTTCTGTGACGTTTCATTCACACGGTCCCGCAGCGTATGCATCAGTTCGTCACGCTGGCCGGAAACCACTTCGACCATGGTCCGGACGCCGAATTCATCACGAAGGCCGTTATCCACCCGGGACAACAGGAGCTCGGAGGCACGATACTCATCGCCACCGGTAGCCCGATAGAACTGGTCCACATCCCGGATTTTCCAGGCGATGTAAGAATCCACGTCCAATGGCTTCTTCTCGATGGTCAGGTACTGACGCGACGGCAAATCCGTTGTCAGCAACCGGATATCAAACTGCCGCACCTGGTCGATGACCGGCACCTTGAAGTGAAGGCCTGCCTGAATATCCGTTTCAATCAATTCACCAAATCGAAGCAGTACCCCACGATGGGTTTCCGGAATGATGTACACGCTGGACAGCACTATCAGTACCACGATCAGGGCGCCTGCAAGGCCCACAATGCTTTTGGGTCCCATCATTATCTACTCCTCCGAACGCCACTATCCTGCCTGCCGCGCAACTCCTGAATTACCTGGTCTGACAGGGTCTTGATGTCGATATTGTCAGAGCTTCCGGAACTGTCCTGGCTGCCAGCGCTCGAGCCTGAGCGATTATTCGTCAGCCTGTCCAGGGGCAGATACATCATGTTGTCGCTGCTCTGGGTGTCAACCAACACTTTGCTTGTTCTCGAAAGAACACCCTCAAGCGCCTGAATATACATACGCTCCCGGGTAACTTCCGGTGCCGTCTCGTAGACACCAAGCACCGCGAGGAAGCGTGAAGTTTCACCTCGGGCGCGCTCGATTACTTCTTCCTTGTAGGCTGACGCCTCTTCAGTCAGACGCTGGGCCCGGCCGCGGGCTTCGGGGACAACCTTGTTGCGATAGGTTTCCGCCTCTTCCTTGACCTGCTGCTCATCCTCGCGTGCACGCTGCACTTCGCGGAAAGCATCCTGAACCGCATCCGGTGGCTGGGTGCTTTCAACGTTCACACGCACAATCGAGAGGCCAGTGCCGTATTCCTCAAGGAAGTTCTGCAGTCGCTGCTCGACACGAACGGCCAGTTCTGCACGACCTTCAGTCAATACGTCGTCCAGAACGGAACTGCCAACCTCATGACGCAAGGCACTGTCGGTGGCGAATGCCAGCGCCTGGTTAGAATCCCGGACATTCAGCACATAAGCCTTGGCGTCGCCAACGCGGTACTGAACCTGCAGATCAACCGATACAAGGTTCTCATCCTGCGTCAGCATCTGCCCCGTAGATTCCGCGTTACGTACGTTGGTGACCCGGACCAGACGCACGCTGTCGATCAACGGAACCTTGAAGCGCAGACCAGGATTCTCGGTACGACTGAATTCACCGAAGCGCAGAACAACTGCCCGCTCCTGTTCGTCCACGGTGTAAAAAGACTGAAACACCACATACCCAACGAAAATAATGGCTGCCAGCGCAAGAATGGCACCAAAACCACCGGCGCTGCCGCCGGACGACGAACCGCTGCCATTGCCTCCGGACTTGTTACCCTTGCCACCCAGCAGCTTGTTAAGCTTGTCGAGGCCCTTCTTCAACGCCTCGTCGAGGTCTGGTGGCCCCTGATCATTGCCGCCACGACCACCACCGGTTCCCCAGGGATCATTGTCATTGCGGTTTCCACCCGGTTCATTCCAGGCCATAGTTTTCTCCGTTCCAAACGAGTCTGATGGCTGCAAATACTAGGGATTTATAAGCGCCCCGGCAATAGCACAGCCTGTCTATATACGTTGTTCGTCAAGCTTTACGTCTTTTTCCTGAACCCCGGCCCGACTCAGTAGCTGCAACCAATCCCGGTACTGGAGACGCACTTCGATGATGGAGTCACCATCCTCCCGGTGCTCCTCGCTGAGTACGGAACCTGCCTGATGTAGAAGCGCGCGGAGCTTGCCATCAGCCGGGCCCAACACCACAAAATGGTGCACGACATCTTCGGCGAGTCGCTCCACAATAGTATCGAACAGCCCGTCGAGGCCCGCTCCGGTGACGGCTGAAACCCAGACCCGCACCGGCACTCCATCTTCATTGCGCTCAATACGAGGCTCGAAATTGTTCAGCAGATCAATCTTGTTGAATACCTGCAATACGGGGATCTCATCCGCGCCGATTTCCGCCAGAACCTCTTCCACCTGTTGCATGTTTTCGTCGCGCCGGTCGTCATGGCAGTCAATGATATGGAGAAGGATGGATGCTTCCGTGGTTTCTTCCAGGGTGGCGCGGAAGGCTTCAACCAGCTTGTGGGGCAAATGGCGGATAAATCCCACCGTGTCGGCCATTACGACCGGGCCGATGTCTGGAAGTTCCAACCGCCGGAGCGTGGGATCAAGAGTCGCAAATAGCTGGTCAGCCGCGTAAACGGTGGACGTGGTAATCCGGTTGAAAAGCGTGGATTTGCCTGCGTTGGTATACCCCACCAGCGATACCGTGGGAATATCTGCGCGCTTGCGGGCCCGGCGGCCCTGATTACGCTGTTTGCGAACCTTTTCCAGCCTGCGGTGGATGGACTTGATACGCTCTCTCAGCAGGCGCCGGTCCGTTTCCAGCTGGGTCTCGCCGGGGCCACGGAGGCCGATACCGCCCTTTTGCCGTTCAAGGTGAGTCCAGCCCCGCACCAGCCGGGTAGACATGTGCTCCAACTGGGCCAGCTCTACCTGCAGCTTACCCTCATGGGTGCGCGCCCGTTGGGCAAATATGTCGAGGATGACACCAGTGCGGTCAAGAACACGACACTGGAGCTCCCGTTCGATATTGCGCTCCTGGCTCGGGCTGAGGGCATGATTGAACAGAACCACGTCGGCTTCGTTCGCCGCCACCGCATCGCGAATCTCTTCCAGTTTGCCTTCGCCTACAAACAGCCTCGGGCTGGGCTGCTTCCGGGAACCGGTAACAACGCCCACCGGTTCAACACCTGCGGACCACACCAGTTCGCGGAATTCGCCCAGATCCTCGGACTCCTCATGGGAGGAAAACTCAATGTGAACGAGGATAGCCCGCTCACCAACATCGGGACGTTCAAACAAGTAACAGAAACTCCTGATCGGTCAGGTTGTAACAGGTAGTGCAGCCAGCAACAAAGCCGGGCAAAAAACAAACACCCGCGGCCCTCAGGGCCTTTTCAGGCCCGTCGGGAGCGCGGGTGGTAATACCGGCATTACCGGGTAAATCAGTCCTCAGACTCTTCCCCACCTGGTGCCTGTGGCGGAATGCGAACATTCCTGGCAGGGACCACTGTGGAAATGGCGTGCTTATAGACCATCTGGCTGACAGTGTTTTTCAGCAAAATCACGAACTGGTCAAATGATTCAATCTGGCCCTGAAGCTTGATGCCATTGACCAGAAAGATAGAAACCGGAATGCGTTCCTTGCGTAATGCATTGAGGTAAGGGTCTTGTAGAGAGTGCCCTTTTGACATGTGTTTTCTCCTGTTTATAAGTAAAGGCAGATCGTCATATTCAAGATTTAAATGTGGTGCGAGATTCAATAATTTTCAAGGCAGTGTCCGACATAAGTTTGTCGCCACTGTCCAGCCAGTCCAATCCGGACCACTTTCGCAACCAGGTCAGCTGTCGCTTGGCGAGCTGCCGGGTAGCGGCAGCCCCTTTTTCCACCATGGTGCTGTAGTCGCAATCACCCGCCAGGTAAGACCAGGCTTGTCGATAACCGACACAACGCATGGAGGGCAGGCCGGAATGCAGATCGCCTCTGGCCATCAACGCCCTGACCTCATCAAGAAAACCGGCATCCAGCATTGCCTGAAAACGCAGGTTTATTCTTTCATGGAGTACCCGCCTGTCAGCGGGAGCCATCGCAAGCTGCACCACAGTATACGGAAGAGACGGCGTTTCGTCTGCCTGCCATTGGGTGAAATAGGTGTAATCCTCAACACT
>JAWWAM010000256.1:0-4761 GCA_033721715.1 Marinobacter sp. | reverse complement strand
GCGTGGGTCCAGGCGCTGGCGGGCCAGCCTGCGAGGAGGGAGCCGGCGAGCAGGAGCAGCGCAACCGGCACCCAGAGGATCGATAGATGCAGTACCCAGAGCAGTGGCTCCGTACGGAACAGCCAGCCTTTCCAGCCGGCGAGGCGAACCAGCATCAGAACAGCGGCTGTTACCGCCAGAATGGCGGTGATAGTTTGCCAGCCGGACACCAGTGAGGCCATCAGCAGCACCATATTGAACAGCACGGCCATGTCCAGCGCCGGAACCATTCTTACCTGGGTGGCATCCAGACCCCGTTGACGCAACCAGCCGGCGGAAAACGCAGGGGTAATACGACCGCCAATAATACTGATCAGCGCCATTGCCATGATCAGCGCGCCGTAGCTGAAGGCGGGGTCGAGCCGGGTCACAAAGCCGATCTGCATCAGCCAGAGCAGGCCCAGTACCACCAGAATCATCAGCTGCCGCTTCTGTTTGGCGTGCACGACGCGCCAGCCGGCATCCAGCATCACCAGGGGCAGGAAGGCGAGGTTAACTCCATGAACCAGCCAGTCCGGCAGGCCCGCCCCGAAGGCCAGCAATAGCCGCCCCGCAAGCCAGACACCCCACAACAGAGCCAGACGTAAGCCATGGGTTCGTTCTGTTTGGGTCCATACGCATACGGCGGTCAGCAGAAAGCCGGCAATAGCCGCAGACAGGAAGCCGAACAGCATTTCATGCTGGTGCCAGAACAGCCCCGGCATGGCCAGGGGCAGCTGGATGGCGCCGCTGACCTGCAGAACCCATACCGGAATAGCCACCATGGCCAGTATGGTCATGGAAAGAAAGAAAATGCGGAAAGGGTAGCCGAACAGCTGGCGGACGCTCGCACCCCCTGCGGTTTCTGTGGTGGGAATAGCCTGCATGACAATGACTCCACTGGCGATCTGAATATAACGTGTATATTAGATAAATGTTTATAGGAATAACATACCCATCAGGCGGTAGTTTTGCGTACAATACGGCTATCGATTTGATTCCCAATGGATTAATTTATGAGCGGTTACCTGATTTTGAAAAGTATCCACATGACCGCAGCCTACCTGACGGTTGTGCTGTTTGCCTTGCGTCTGATACTCGATGCAGTGGGTAAGCCCAACTGGCGTAAGACCCCGTTGCGCTGGATCCCCCACGCCAACGATACGATTCTGCTGGTGGCCGCCATCAGCCTGCTGTTTGTGACGCCCTGGGTACCATTTGTGCATGGTTGGCTGACGGCGAAGATCTTCCTGTTGGTGGGTTACATTGTCGCTGGTGTGTTCGCAATGAAGGAAACCTGCAGCCTGCAGGTACGGCTGATTGCTTCGGTACTGGCGCTGGTCCAGATCATGGCGATTTTCCATCTGGCATTGGCCAAACCCTTCTGATTTGATTAAGGCCGGGGGGTTAATGGCCCCCGGGCTTCTCTGGCATCTGCTTCGTCAGTTCCTTCAACTGTTCCTGTACAGCCTGCAACTGACGGGCAATTTCATCCCGTTCGTCGTGGGCCTGTTGCGCCTGTTGGGCGTTCTGCTCTTCGCTCATTACCTCCAGTATCGCCCCGATCATCATATTCAGAAACACGAACGCCGTCAGGAAAATGAATGTCAGGTAGTAGATCCAGCTCAGCGGGTACTGCTCCATGGTGGCGTACATGACGTCCGTCCAGTCCTCGAAGGTGGCCACCCGGAAAAGAGTGAGCATGGCGATGGCCACGTCTCCCCAGAGTTCTTCATCCACTTTTGCAAAGAACATGGAGCCCATGGCTGCGTAGATATAGAAGATGATGAACATCAGCAGGGCGATGTAGCCCATGCGGGGAATCGCTTTTAACAGCGAGTTGATCAGGAAGCGAAGTTCCGGCACTACGGAAACAAGACGCAGAACCCTGAACACCCGCAACAGCCGGCCCAGCAGAACAGCATCGGAATTGTCCAGCGGGATCAGGCTGCCTACCACAACAAGCGTATCGAACAGGTTCCATCCGTCCATCAGAAAGCGTTTCTTGTTGGGGCAGGCGGCAAACCGGAACAGGATTTCTATCAGGAAGAAGATGGTGATGGCATTGTCCATCACGCTCAGCGAGCCTTCCACCAGCGGCGGCAGCTCATAGGTTTTGGCGCCAATTGTCAGGGCCGACAGGATAATGATGCCAATGACAACGCCCTGGAAGACCCGGCTGGACTCAATGCGGCGCAATTGCTCGAAGCCGGTTGCAGGACTGGGTTTGGGTGACATGGAAAACAACAGCTCCAGGCAGTTCGTGGAGCCTGAATTCTAAAGCGAGTGGGGCGGGTTGGATACACCGGGCGAAAAAAAGCCCCCGGAGGTCGGGGGCATGGTAGCGCAGGTCATGGCTACAAGGGCAAAACACGAGCGGATTACTTCAGCGGCGGATGGCCTTTTGGCTGTGCCTGGTCGCCCCTGGCAGGGCGGTTGAACGGGTAGAACAGCTGCGGTGACGACAGCTCTGGCAGGTCGGTCTTGGACTCCCTGGCAGCCCATTCAACCCTCTCGGCAGAGCGGATGGCGTAATGCATCCAGGCCAGGGCGGTGGCCACAATCAGGAACATGAGCATGAAACTGCTCTGCCACACCCCGGTGATGTCGTTCAGCGCACCGAACATCAGTGGCAGCAGAAACCCGCCGAGACCGCCGATCATGCCCACAACGCCGCCCACTGCTCCAACATGGGTGGGGTAGTACACCGGAATATGCTTGTAAACGGCCGCCTTTCCCAATGACATGAAAAATCCCAGGATGAAGGTAAGAACCACAAATGGAACCAGGCCTACTTCGAGGAAGAAGCGGATATCGCCATCTACGCCGTGCACCACGTATTCAGTGGGCGGATAACTGAGCAGGAAGGTGCAGACTACGGAGGCAATAAAGGTCCAGTACATGACACGGCGAGCGCCGTAGCGATCCGACATCCAGCCCCCGAGAACCCGGAACAGGGAGGCGGGAATGGTATAGAGCGCCGCAATCATGCCGGCGGTTTTTATATTCAGCCCGTAAACTCCAATGAGGTAGTGGGGTAACCACAATGCCAGCGCAACAAACGCGCCGAATACAAAGAAATAATAGAGCGCAAAGCGCCATACCCGCAGTTCTTTCAGTGGTGCCATCTGCTCCAGGAAAGACTGGGATTTCTTGCTGGCCCGTTCCCTGGCCATCGGGTCTTCCTTGGCCAGCAGGATGAACAGCACGCCCATGACGGCCAATACCGTGGCATAGACCTGAGCAGTACCTTGCCAGCCCAGGACCACCAGCAGAAAAGGAGCGCCGAAATTGGTCACGGCAGCACCCACGTTGCCGGCCCCGAAGATACCCAGCGCGGTGCCCTGACGTTCCCGCTCGAACCAGGCTGCGGTGTAGGTTACACCCACGATAAAAGAGCCGCCTGCCAGGCCCACGCCAAGAGCGCCCACCAGCAGCATGAGATAGCTGTTAGCGAAGGTGAGCAGATAAACACAGGCGGCGGTGGTCAGCATCAGTACGCCGAATACCCAGCGGCCGCCGTAGCGGTCCGTCCAGACCCCCAGGAAGAGCCGGCTGATGGACCCGGTCAGGATTGGCGTGGCCATTAACAATCCCAGTTGGGTATCCGATAGCCCGAAGTCCTGGCGAATCTTGATGCCGATAATGGAAAAGATGGTCCAGACTGCAAAACACAGGGTGAAGGCAAAAGTGGATATGCCCAGCGCCCGGTACTGTTCATGCTTCGATACGCTGTTTTCCATCAGGAACGTCTCCCACTGCGAACTGCAAAATCATGGTTTCGACTGTATCCCGCGGGCCCCCTGGAGCTACTTGAACAATATCAAGAATGCCCGCTATGGAGCCGTAGCATTGGAGGTACCCCTTCATGGCAGGTAGGGGTAGGCGATAGCGGCTTGAAAGGCGCGAAGGGGATAGCACCCATGTGTCTCTGGTGGGGTACCCGGCAGTGGTTTTGATGCATATCAAGTTCGGGCAGTAGGCGATTGTGGGCTAATGCTGACAAATATTAAGCCTGCCGTGCGTGCGCACTGGCATAAGAGGTCAGGAGCCTACGATGAAAATCATGATTGCCTACGACGGTTCGAGAAATGCCAGGTTGGCGCTGGCTCAAACCATCACCATGTTTAAGGATCTGCAGCCGCAAATCACGCTTGTGGCCGTGGCAGAAAACCCCCGCGACATCACCTCGGGAAATGAAGATTTTTTCCAGCAGGAAGTGGATGAGCTCAAACAGCATCTGGCGGAAGCGGTCGAGGTCTGCCAGAACGAGCAGATCGTTGCTGAAACCATGCTGCTGGAGGGCGATGCCCGCAAGATGCTGCTGTTTGCCGCGGAGAAGAAAATCCGCCCCGACATGCTGGTAATAGCTCGCCACAGCCACGAGCCCGATGGCGGCTTTATCGCCCGATCGCTGACCTATTTCGTGGATGAGCTGGATTACATGACCTTTGGCAGTGTGAGCTCTTTTCTCGCGCGCCGGGTGCAGTGTCCGCTGCTCATTCTCCCCAGTCTTTAATAACCCTCTGATAACCCTTGAATAGCCCCGGAGGCTGAAATGAAAGTCGCAGACGTATTCCGCGTCCGCAATCCGGAAATCAGGGCACTGCACCTGACCTGGATTGCTTTTTTCATTACCTTTTATGTCTGGTTCAACATGGCACCGCTGGCATCCAGCATGCTGAAAAGTGTGGACTGGCTGACAAAAGATGACATCCGCCTGTTTGCCATCTGTAACGTGGC
>JAWWAM010000255.1:0-4763 GCA_033721715.1 Marinobacter sp. | reverse complement strand
TCTCAGCCGAAGCCAGGGAAATGATGGAAGACCGGGATATGAATGTGGCCAAGGCCATGATTTCCGCCGGCATTGAGGCTGCAGGTAATGTAGCCCACGATATCGACTGGGAAGAAGATGAGCCAGATGCATACGATATCCAGCCCTCTTATACACTTCACTGACATGGGTACTTCGCTCAACCGGGTGAGCCTCTGAGTCCTCAGCGTTGGCGCAGGACCACGCCGTGACTGTTGCCTCTGGCGGAGGCCTGCTCCAGAGAAGCCAGGGCTTCACGCCCCAACTTCCGGGTCCACATCACGACGGCATGACAGGTACCTGCGCTCAGCGCCCGCTCCGCCAGTTGCCTGGCCGGGTAGTCCGACGTAGATCGCAATACCAATAGTTCGCCCGCCACAATTCCACGCATGGTCTGCCACTTGCTGACCAGGCTTTGGGGTGGGTCGATCCAGGCCAGCCACCGTTTTTCCTGGTTCAGCTGTGTCAGCATCGGCAGCAACAGCTGGAAATTCTCAACCTGCCCTTCGGGGAGAATGATTTCCGTCACGTTCCCTGTCGGCTGCGAAGGGCGGGAGCGAATGACGCTTTCACGCTTCACATCATGGCTGCTCAGAGCGGCAGCCTCCGGGCCGACGAATCTGCCGCCTCCGTGAGCGTACGCCAGGTTCTGATTAAAGCTGAGTTGTTCCATGATAAACCTCGTCTGCCGTTAAGCTGAGCCCGACAGAGGTTGACGCTCTGCGGAGCACTGCCGGAAATGTCCGGATACCGGAGTATCAGTGAAGATCCGACCGCCGGATAACCCCGACCCCCAGACCTTCGATAAATAATTCCTGTTCTGTCAGATCTACTTCGATGGGTGCGAATTCTTCGTTTTCAGCAATGAGGTACACCTTGGAGCCATCCTTGCGGAACCGCTTCACAGTCACCTCTTCACCCACCCTGGCCACGACAATCTGGCCGTTGTGTACATCGCTGGTGCGGTGCACTGCCAGCAGATCGCCATCAAGAATGCCGATATCCTTCATACTCATACCGCGCACACGAAGCAGGTAATCCGCCGAGGGCGAGAAAAAGTCCGGCTGCAGGGTGCAGTGGTCTTCGATGTGCTCCTGGGCCAGAATCGGGCTACCGGCTGCTACCTGGCCGATTACCGGCAAGCCCGGATCCGCTTCGACTTCGGGAAGACGGATACCACGGCTGGCGCCCGGAACCATTTCGATGGCCCCCTTCCTGGCCAGTGCCCTCAGGTGTTCTTCAGCAGCATTGGCCGAACGGAACCCCAGTTCTGTGGCAATTTCCGCGCGGGTCGGTGGATATCCGGTCTCGTCGACGGAGCGACGAATGATTTCCAGTACCTGTGTCTGCCTTGCTGTCAGCTTCATGTTTCGGTGACCCCGGTTAGCCCTGTTTTTATATACAGTGATTTGACTATATACAGTGTTTTATCCAGTGTAAAGTCTGTGCCTGAATTTTTTACTGAGGGCTGTATTTTTTGGCCAATAACGGTCACTTTCAGTGTGCGGGTCTGTGTTAAGGTAACGCTAACCCCTTGTGGAGACGCATTAATGAGCAACAGATGCAGCATGCCGGACATCATGAGAACCGATGACGGGAAAGAACGGAAAGTTGGTGTTGAGATAGAGTTGTCCGGCCTGGGATACGAGGCTCTCGTTTCCCTTTCCTCGCGCCTGCTTGGTGGCGAGGCGAAACCTGTTTCCCGCTACGTGTCGGAAATTTCAACCGAGGTAGGTTCCTTTACCATCGAGCTGGACTCTGACCCCATCAAAGACCTGGATCTGCAGGATCAGAGATTACCCGAATCGGTCCGGGAACTTGGCGGCCAGGCAATGAGCGTTATCGATGCCGCAGCCGAGAAAATCGTGCCTCTGGAAATCATCAGTCCTCCATTGCCACTCAGTGAACTGGAGCGCATTGAAAAGCTCTGTGATGAGTTACGCAAGGCCGGCGCACTTGGCAGCCGGGAAGCCATCTATTATGCATTCGGGCTGCAACTGAACCCGGAGCTGCCCGACCTCAGGGCCTCAACTCTGGTGCGCTATCTGCAGGCGTTTGCAGCGCTTTACGAATGGCTCAAGGCACGGCACCAGATTGACCTGAGCCGCAAGCTCACCAGCTATATTGAACCCTGGAGCAGCACTTACATCGATCTGCTGGTGGCTGACGATTATGATCCGGACATGGATCAACTGATGAAGGACTACCTTCACTACAACCCCACCCGGAACAAGGCGCTGGACTTGCTGCCGCTGTTTGCACACATCAACGGTGATCTCTTGTCTGAATACGTGAAGGATGAGCGCATCAAGAGCAGGCCCACCCTGCATTACCGGCTGCCGGATTGCGACATCGACAATCCACTCTGGCATTTCTCGACTGTATGGAATGACTGGGTGGTGCTGGAGCAACTGGCCGCCAATGCCGGTGATCTGGCAGAGCTGGTCAGCGAGTTCCGCAAAAGCCGTAAGCTGAGCTTTCACAACCTGACCCATAGCTGGGTCGACACCTCTGAACACTGGCTGCAGTCCCACAATTATGCCTGACGTGGTCGAGGAAAGGCCGGAACATCCCGGCCTTACTATCGGTATCAGTGGCCCTGCCCGGCGCAGCCTGGCGCATCGGCTGATCAGTTTTGCCCTGCGCATGCATGGAGCGCGCACCCATTTCATTCGCCCTGGCTCGAGAGTGGACGTTTCCCTGCTGGATGGCCTGGTGCTCTCTGGTGGCACCCACGTTCACCCCTCCCGGTATGGTCAGGCGCCCCAGGTCACGGCAAACTATGATCCACGGCGGGACGAAACCGATGTTCGCCTGCTTTACCGGGCCGAAGAACTGAATATTCCCGTGCTGGGCATTTGCCGGGGAGCCCAGTTCATCAATATTTTCCGTGGCGGCTCGCTGTGCCAGAACGTCACCCCCCTGCGGGTGAATACGCGTCACCGTCCGCTGCTCTTGCCCATGCAGACGGTTCGGATTGTCAGCGACAGCCGTCTCGGTGAGGTCATGCGCCAACCGGTAATTGGCGCCAACCGCATCCACAGCCAGACCATCAAGAGGCTGGGAGATCACCTTCGTGTTGTCGCCCTGGATAATGACCATTTCGTGCAGGCGATCGAAAACACCCGGGGCCAATGGCTGATGGGAATTCAGTGGCATCCTGAATACCTGCTGTATCACGGTGGCCACCGGCGCATCTTCAGGCACTTTGTTCAGGCTGCAGAAGAGAGAAAACTGATCAGACTGGATGAACCTGTGGAGCCCGCTGATCCACCGGGGGAGGAACTTCAAAGCGGCAGGTAACGCTGCAGAACAGCCTTTATTTCGCGTATTTCTCTGGCATCACCGGGCAAGGCTTCCAGATGGCGAGCAGCCCACTCTTTCAGTTGGTCCCGGGTCGTCACATAATGGGGATCACTTCCGGTGAGCCTGAGCAGGATGTCACGCTCCCGGGAAGTCAACCTGACCTGATTATTGTGTAAAAGCATGGAGATCCCAAAATGTTTTCTACCGCCCATCGATACCTGCTGATCCCCGCCGCCCTGACGTTCTTCTCCCCGGGTGCAATGGCCGGGGAACTAAGCCTTAGCGGCCAGGCTTCAGTAAAGTATACGCCAGACAGCGCCCGGCTGCAGTTTACCGCCAACGCCGAGCACAGCCTGCCTGAAACAGCGACCCGGCGTGTGAATGAGCAGATGGAACAATGGCGGGAAGGCATCAGCGACTACCGTGACCGGCTCGACGCCTACAGCGACGCTTCGGTTAATCTCTACAGTCGCTCGATCCCCTCTCAGGAGCGGGGCCAGAAGCCGGAAAAAATGGCCGTCGCCTCGCAAACTGTCAGCTTCACTATTGATGATCTTTCCCTGCTCAACCCGATACTGCAGCAGGCTCAGACCCTGGGCATGGATTACAACGTGGGGCAGCACCAGTTCTTCCATTCCGATGAGAGCAGCCTCCGCAAGCAGGCACTGGCTGGCGCCATCGCTGACGCCAGGTCAAGGTGTGAATTTGTTGCCAACGAACTTGGCAAGCAGTGCGGAGAGGTCATCAACATCAATGTCGATGACGGCTACCAGCCTCCGGTCCCGATGATGGCGGAAATGCGGGCTTCGTCTACGCCTGTATCTGAAGTAGGCCCACGGGAGCTCACATCCCGGGTCAGTGCCACCTTTGAACTGGAATAACAGGCCCGCTCAGAAATCCCGGGTGTAGAAAATATCCAGGGAAGCTGCCAGGCCGCTGGCAGCTTCCAGATAGAAATACCGGCCAAGATCGTAACGCAAGGCAACAGTAGTGATCGGCTCAAAAATCCCCACGCCGTAGCGAATACTGAGCTCGTCGGTGAGGTAGCCACTGGCAACCACCGCAGACTCATCTCCGGAGCCCTCCGCTTCCAGCATCAGGTTTCGTATACCCAACTCTTCACCAAGCCCCTGAGTGACCTTGTTAGTCTGGGTCAGTCCCAGTGAAATGGCGGCGCGGCTCATCTGCCCCTCGTCGCCCCTGCTCTGGGGGGCCCGGCCCAGAATGACATAGGATAAGGCATCCGTCTGGGGCATCTCCGGTTCTGAAAACACTTCAGTCTGGGGAGAACTTACCGGGCCACTGAGCCGTATTCCGGCCACTACGGTATCTACCCGTCGGATAGCTTCGATGTCCAGGTACGGCTCTGTCAGCGGCCCTACGAACATCAACCGGGCCCTTCTCAGCTCCAGCTCCTGGCCGTAAGCCTCATACTGGCC
>JAWWAM010000254.1:0-4764 GCA_033721715.1 Marinobacter sp. | reverse complement strand
TGCCTCCAGCTTAGAGAACGGAGATAGCCGTCGAAATATTCAGAAAGTAGGAAACTGGCGGTACTAAAGAACTATTCTTCTGCCCCTCTTGCGGTAATGCCTCTTGAACCTACTACCAAGGAACTAGAACGAAGGCGCCAAAGTGGCATTCTGATCGCTATGGCGTGTTCCTAGACTTGGGTGAGGTAGCTGGCAATGCATTTACAACAAACAGCCAGCGCACGGGGATTCAAAACAGAGGTATAACAACATGTCAGTTTCTTTTTCATTAAAGGCCCTGGTTGCCGCCGGCCTGCTGGCGAGTGCAGGTTTCGCCATGTCTCATGGGGACGTTACGCCCCAGGAAGTGGACACCGGGGACTTACCCAATCTTGGCAAGGAAGCGCTGACGGAAAATCCATTCAGAGAAGGGAATGAGCACAGCGATAAGCATACCGAGGCCGTCAAGGTAGGTAAGAGCGGTTACGCCGGTAATTGCGCCGTCTGTCACGGCATTGAAGCCATGTCCGGCGGTCTGACTCCTGACCTGAGGGAATTGACCGAATGGGACGACGAATACTTTATCGGTCGTGTGATGAACGGCACAGGGCGGGGCATGCCGTCGTTCAAGGAAAATCTGGATCAGACTGCCATCTGGGCTATCAAGACCTACATTGAATCGGTTTCCCAGCCTGAATAAAGGGCGAGGTGCGTTCTTCAAGGTTGGTATTTCCGGGAGGTGAGTTTATGAAGTCAGCTTGTCATGCCTTGATGTTGGTGCTTTTGCTTGTGGGAATCAGCCAGGTGCAGGCTCAACAATCCCGCAGCCTGATTCCGGACCGGACCCTGGATATCGTGCAGGATTCAGGTTATCTGAATGTCGGCATGTATAAGGATTTCCCACCCTACTCCTACGAGGTGGACGGGGAGGTTCGTGGTGTGGATGCTGACCTCGGCCGACGTATTGCGGAGGGTCTGGGTGTGGAGTTTCGCCCTTACTGGATTATCCCGGATGAAAACCTGGGTGACGATCTGCGTAACCATATCTGGAAGGGGCATTACCTGGCGAAAACCCGCATAGCGGACATCATGATGCGGGTGCCCTACGACAGTACCTTCAAGTACATGCGGGATTCCACCGGCGAGATGATCAACGAACAGGTGGTGTTTTTCGGCCCCTATCAGCAGGAGCGCTGGCAGATTGCCTTTGATACAAACCGCCTGGACGGCGTTGAAACCGTTGCGGTGTTTCAGTACCACCCGATCGGTGTAGAGATCGATACGCTTCCGGCCACCTATCTGACGTCCGCGTTTGGTGGCCGGCTGAGAAACCAGGTTCACCATTATAAGAACGTCAGTGTAGCGTTCGATGCCATGGAGCAGGGCGAGATTACTGGCGTTATGGGTATGCGCGCGGAAATCGAACACCAACTAGGGGCCCATGAGGGCAAGGGTTTCACCAAGGCAGGGAATGGCTTTCCCGGCATGACCAAACAGGTGTGGGACGTAGGCCTGGCGGTGCGCCATACCCACAGGGCCCTCGGCTATGCCATCGGGGCTATTGTAGATGGCATGGTCAGATCCGGAGAGATGGTTGAGCTCTATGCCACCCATGGGCTTTCCTACAGCCGCCCAGGGTATTACGACGAAATTCTTGGCCCCGAAGAGAGCGGGGAATAAACCGATACTGCCCTTCGAGCCCGCCAAGTGCGGGCTTTTTTTTGTGGGGGTCTTACTACCAAGTGATGAGAAAACCTGTTCTGGCGATTAATTGTTGGGATTGCGTGTGAGGCCAAGAATGGGGTTTAGAGGCGGGAAGAATTCCCGGTTCACTGGAAATACTGACAACAAGAGACTTTGGAGAGCGCAACCATGAGATCGAATTCGTTCGGTAAACAGTTTACTGCGAGTGCCCTGGCGCTGGCTGTATCCCTGGGGGCCCATGCGGTCACCGATGAAGACATCCTGAATGACCAGGACACTGTGGATGACATCGTAAGCTATGGTATGGGCGTTCAGGGCCAGCGTTTCAGCCCGATGACGGCCCTTAACACAGACAACGTCCAGTATCTGCAGCCAGCATGGGCGTTCTCATTTGGTGGCGAGAAGCAGCGGGGCCAGGAGTCTCAGCCGCTGGTCAAGGACGGCGTTATGTATGTGACCGCTTCCTACTCCCGTATTTACGCCATTGACGCGCGTACCGGTGAGGAAATCTGGCAGTACGACGCTCGCCTGCCGGATGGCATCATGCCCTGTTGTGACGTAGTCAACCGTGGCGCCGCTCTGTACGACGACAAAGTCATCTTCGGTACCCTGGACGCCAAGCTTGTGGCCCTGAACAAGGACACCGGCAAGGTTGTCTGGATCAAGAAAGTGGCCGATTACCAGGCCGGCTATTCCATGACGGCAGCCCCGCTGATCGTCAAGGGCAAGCTGATTACAGGTGTGTCTGGCGGCGAATTTGGCATTGTCGGTAAGGTTGAAGCCCGCGACCCGAACACCGGCGACCTGTTGTGGATGCGGCCGACGGTGGAAGGCCACATGGGGTACGTCTACAAGGACGGCAAGGAGATTGAAAACGGTATCTCCGGTGGCGAAGCCGGCAAGACCTGGCCTGGCGACATGTGGAAAACCGGTGGCGCAGCGACATGGCTCGGTGGCACCTATGATCCCGATACCGACTCGCTGTTCTTCGGCACCGGTAACCCGGCACCGTGGAATTCGCACCTCCGCCCTGGTGACAACCTGTTCTCGTCGTCACGCGTCGCCATCGATCCGGAGGATGGCAGCATCAAGTGGCACTTCCAGACCACGCCCAACGACGGCTGGGATTACGACGGCGTCAACGAGCTGATCTCCTTTGATTACGAAGATAACGGCAAGACCGTCAAGGCCGCAGCTACTGCGGACCGTAACGGCTTCTTCTACGTGCTGAACCGTGAGAACGGCGACTTTATCCGCGGCTTTCCGTTCGTTGACAAGATCACCTGGGCCGAAGGCCTGAATGACGATGGCAGCCCCATCTACAACACCGAGAACGGTCGACCGGGTAATCCGGCGGATGCCGACGGCGAAAAGGGTGAAACGGTTGTGGCCTTCCCGGCCTTCCTGGGTGGCAAGAACTGGATGCCCATGGCCTACAGCCAGGATACCGGTCTGTTCTACGTGCCCTCCAATGAATGGTCCATGGATATCTGGAACGAGCCGGTGTCTTACAAGAAAGGCGCGGCCTACCTGGGTGCCGGTTTCACCATCAAGCCCGCAAACGATGAGTTTATAGGTGTTCTGCGCGCGGTGGATCCGAAAACCGGCGAGGAAGTTTGGCGTTACAACAACCCGGCGCCGCTGTGGGGTGGTGTAATGGCAACAGCAGGCAACCTGGTCTTTACCGGTACTCCGGAAGGCTACCTGAAAGCGTTCGACGCAAAGACCGGTGAAGAGCTCTACAAGTTCAATACCGGCACCGGTGTGGTTGGTACACCCGTAACCTGGGAAATGGACGGTGAGCAGTATGTGTCCATCTCCACTGGCTGGGGCGGTGCGGTCCCTCTCTGGGGTGGTGAAGTAGCCAAGGTGGTCAAGGACTTCAACCAGGGTGGTACCGTCTGGACCTTCAAGCTGCCGAGTGATCGTGTCGCCAGTAACTGAGCGAATGTAGTACCCGTTTTTACCGGGTTTGTGGGGCTGCCTTGGGGTAGCCCCTTTTTTTTGAGGCTATTCCCGGTTTTGTCAGGCAGCCTGATGGCGGGCTGTCTCAGCCACCGACTGGTTGATGTCTTCGAACAGTTTGCTGTCGGCCTGGCCGATGGGCAGGTCATAGGTGATTGTCGCACCAAAGGCTTCGGGGTCATGTGGGTCACGACGAACCTTGTCAAACACCAGCAGCCGGGTACCCAGGTAGAAGCCTTCCTTGAGATCATGGGTGACCATGAAAATTGTGGTGCCCGTCTCTCGCCACAGTTTCAGCAGCAGATCGTGCATGTCCTTGCGGATACCCGGGTCGAGCGCGCCGAAAGGTTCATCCAGCAGCAGTACACGCGGGCGCATGATGAGGGACTGGGCGATGGCCAGGCGCTGCTGCATGCCACCGGAGAGTTCATGGGGCCATTTGTTGGCGGACGCTTCCAGACCAACTGACACCAGCATCCCATCCACCTTCGCCAGAGCCGCGCGCCGTGCATTGCCAAACAGTTTGCCGAGCCAGGGCTTCTGCTCCAGCTCCAGGCTCATCAGTACATTCTGGCGTACGGTCAGGTGCGGGAACACCGAATAGCGCTGGAACACGATGCCCCGGTTGCGGTCGGGCTCCCCCGGAAAGGCTTCGCCCTCGAGCAGTAACTGGCCGCGGCTCGGGGTTTCCTGCCCCAGTAGCATTTTCAGGAAGGTGGATTTACCGCATCCTGAAGCTCCTACCAAAGTGCAGAATTCGCCCTGTTTCACGCTCAGGTTCAGGTTTTCCAGCACCACCAGATCA
This sequence comes from Marinobacter sp., assembly GCA_033721715.1. Taxonomy (GTDB): domain Bacteria; phylum Pseudomonadota; class Gammaproteobacteria; order Pseudomonadales; family Oleiphilaceae; genus Marinobacter. Next base: position 311 of record JAWWAM010000254.1, on the reverse strand, counting down.
CCATATTCTTTCCAGAGATTATTAACGGTAATAAAGCTCATCAATGGCCTCCTGCGTTGTACCAAGGGAACAGCCTGCGGTTGGCAAGACGCAGACACTGATCGATAACGATGGCAAGAATGGTAATCCAGATGACATAGGGCAGAATCACATCCATGGCGAGATAGCGCCGCACCAGGAAGATTCGGTAACCCAGGCCTTCGGTGGAGGCGATGGCTTCCGCGGCGATCAGGAACAGCCAGGCCGGGCCCAGGCTGAGGCGCACGGAGTCGATCAGGCGGGGTAGTACCTGAGGCAGCACCATGCGGGTA
>JAWWAM010000253.1:0-4773 GCA_033721715.1 Marinobacter sp. | reverse complement strand
TGCGCTGATGTTCGCACCGGTGGGAAAGGCCCGTGTGTTGTTGGACGACCTGTTACTCGCCACGGCCATGCAGCATTTCATTCCGGGGCAGATACCCCGTGACAGTGGGGCATTTGAACGAGTGTTCGATGCTGGCCGGGCCGAGTTTGTGCCGGCCCTGGAGGAGGCAGACGAGCGTCTGCATCAGGCCATGACCGGCTATCATGGGGTAATGAAACAACTCAAAGGCAAGATCAGCCTGGCACTGGCAAACAGTATGGCTGACTTGAAGTTCCAGCTTCAGAACCTTGTTTATCCGGGGTTTCTCGTAGCTACACCTCCAGAGTGGCTGACCCATTTTGGCCGCTATTTCGAGGCGGCCAGCGTTCGTTTCGAAAAGATGCCCAGAGAGCTTGGCAGAGAAAGGGAGTTTCTGCATACCATGGAACCATTGTGGTCCCGTTATGCCAGTAAACGGGATGAGCAGCAACGCCAGGGAGTTCGAGACCCGGAGTTGGTGCTGTACCGGTGGATGCTGGAAGAATTCCGGGTGTCTTTCTTTGCCCAGCAACTTGGTACCGCAGTGCCGGTCTCAGTAAAACGCCTCGACAGACAGTGGGAGAAAACCCGCGTCTAAGACAATGGTCGCCGCGGGCAAAACTCTGAGACTGTGTTAGTATTTGGGCAATATTGGTGCATTCTTAACTACGATGTGGGGTGAGCGTGATTAGAGCCGTTATCAGCGGGACCGGGTTGTACACACCGCCAGCAACCATTTCCAACGACGAGCTGGTGGAGGCGTTCAATGCTTTCGTCGAACTCCACAATGCTCGTCATGCCGACGACATCGCCAGCGGGAATGTCGAGCCACTTCAACCTTCTTCTTCTGCGTTTATTGAAAAAGCCTCCGGCATCAAGCGCCGGCATGTTATCGACAAGGAAGGCATTCTGGACCCGGAGCGGATGTGCCCCAACATTCCGGACCGGAGCAATGATGAACCCTCGGTACAGTGCGAAATGTCAGTGGCAGCCTGCAACGAGGCATTGAAACAGGCCGGCAAATCCGCCTCGGATGTGGATGCCGTTATCGTGGCCTGTTCCAACATGCAGCGTCCGTACCCGGCTATTTCGGTGGAAGTTCAGGATGCCCTTGGTATTGAGGGCTTTGCCTACGACATGAATGTGGCCTGCAGCTCAGCCACCTTTGGCCTGCAGGCCGCAGTGAATGCGGTCGAAAACGGCACGGCGCGGGCAGTGCTGGTGGTCAGCCCGGAGATCTGTTCCGGTCACCTCAACTTCCGTGACCGCGACAGCCACTTCATTTTTGGCGATGCCTGCACTGCCATCCTGGTTGAACGGGATAGTGATGTCGCCGAAGCCCAGGGTTACGAAATATTGGGAACCAGCCTGATAACGAAGTTCTCCAATAACATTCGGAATAACTTCGGTTTCCTGAATCGGGGCGACAAATCCGGCATCAACAAGCCGGACAAACTTTTTGTCCAGCAGGGTAGGAAGGTCTTCAAGGAAGTGTCGCCGCTGGTGGCAGAAACCATTCTCAAGCAGCTTTCCAGTCTCTCGCTGTCACCGGAGGATCTGAAGCGCATGTGGCTTCACCAGGCCAACCTCAACATGAATCAGCTGATCGCCCGCAAAGTCCTGGGGCGGGAAGCGACTACGGAAGAAGCGCCGGTGATTCTGGACGAATACGCCAACACCAGCTCAGCCGGCTCCATCATTGCCTTCCACAAACACAAGGATGATTTCAGCGCTGGTGATCTGGGTGTTATTTGCTCGTTTGGTGCAGGCTATTCCATCGGCAGCGTTGTGGTTCGCCGCCGATAGAACAAGGCCACGGAGGGCGCTGGCGGTTAACTGGCCGCTAGCGCCCTGAGTTTGTCCGGCAGGGCCATGGATGTGCGATTGGTGCGGTCAAACCAGACAATCTTTGCGTAACCTTCCGCATATAGCTCCCCGCTCTCGGTATCGGTCACGGTATGATAGGTATCGAGACTGGAATTGCCTGCCTTGTCAGCGTATGTTTTCACTTCCACCATTGCCGGATGCGAAAGCTCCTTCAGAAAGGTGGCGCTGGTCTTTATAATGATGGGGCCATCGGGGTCATTTTCTGCGCCAAGTTCAAGGGATGCCAGCCATAGGATGCGGGCTTCTTCGAAAAAGCGGAAATAGACCGTATTGTTGGCGTGACCGTAGGCGTCCATATCACCCCAGCGCAGCGGCATTGAAAGGGTGCTGACAAGATTCCCGGGTACTGACATCGGTATGCTCCTTTTTTAACAACCTCAGGTCTGATGATGAGACAAGTTTTTTTTCGGCCCCCTTTACTTGGTGCCCTGTTTGCATTGCTCCTGTTTGCAGGCATCGCAGAGGCGCAAACCGTTCAGCCGGCCAATCCGGACATGGCTGACCAAACGCTTGATGCCCCGGCAAGTGAGATCGACCCTTACGAGGGCTGGAACCGCAAGGTGTACCGTTTCAATGAAACCATCGATAACTGGTTTCTGAGGCCCATTGCCAAGGGTTATCGCACTATTATGCCGGGTTTCGCCGACCGTGGGGTAACCAACTTTTTCAATAACCTTACAGAAATCCGCAACTTCGCCAACAGTATTTTCCAGCTCAAGGGCGAAGCGGCCGTGGTTGCCGCGGGACGGTTTACCTACAACACCGTGTTCGGGCTTGGCGGATTCATTGATGTGGCCACCATGTTCGAGTTGCCGGAACGGCCAGAGGATTTTGGCCAGACACTCGGCTACTGGGGCATGGAGTCCGGCCCCTATCTGATGCTTCCGTTCCTGGGCCCCTCAAACCCCAGGGACTTCGGCGGTTTTGCCACGGACCTCCTGGTGCTGCCGTCAGCCTGGGATCTGGCGGAAACCCCGGATGTCTACTATGCCAGGGCATTGCAGGTGGTGGACAAGCGTGCCGACCTGATCCCCGCCGAAGCGTTCATGTCGGGTGATAACTATACATTTGTACGGAACGCCTACCTTCAGCGCCGCGCCTATCTGATTAATGATGGCCGCACAGTGAATGATCCGTTCGCCAGCGACGATGACGAGGATCTGATGCTGGAGGACTTCTGACGGCAGGGTGAAGCAGGAACAAGGGAGGTTAACCTGATGGTCGATGACCGTATCCGGAAGTTCCGCAAGATGATGGCGGAAGCCCCTAACTACGAGGTGTGGAAGGCGTCCGCCCTGGAGCTGGATTTCCTCGAAGGCAATGTCGAATGGAAGGAAGATTTTGCCTCAGACCAGTACCACTACGAATTGATCTACGACCGTCTCAGCAACCTTCGCAATTATCGCCAGCAGAACGATTTCGAGCGCCTGAAACGCGCCTTGAGGGAAGGTCTGCACCACGACCTGGGCAATATGGGCAATACCGCCCTGTACACCCGCTCCCACGTGGGCACCAAGCATCTCATTGAGGAATACATTACGCAGGTGTGCGAGTCGCTGGATTTTCTGTGCGACACCACCGTCCCGGGCTTTCCGGTTGTTGACAAGCTGCAGTTCTTCCGCGATACGCTCACGAGTTACGGACGCCCCGCTTTGCTGTTAAGCGGTGGTGCAACCCTGGGTATGTTTCATTTCGGTGTGATCAAGGCGCTCTGGGAAAAGGGACTTTTGCCCCAGGTGATTGCCGGCTCCAGTATAGGAGCCATTATTGCGGGAATTCTGGGCGTGCACAGCGATGCCGAAATACCGGAAATGCTGGTGCCGGAGAACCACGATCTCAAGGCCTGGAAGTGGCGGGGCCTGGTTAGTGCCATAAGTGGCGACGGCCTTATGGACCAGGAGCAGCTGAAGCGCTGTCTGCGGGCAAATATCGGTGAATACACCTTTGAGGAAGCCTTCCAGAAAAGTGGCCGTTCGATCAATGTGAGCGTTTCTCCCGTTCAGACTCATCAGAAGGCCCGCCTGTTGTGCGGTTATACCTCTCCGTATCTGCTGGTGTGGAGCGCAGTGCTGGCCAGTGCGGCTGTGCCGGGTATTTTTCCGCCGGTGCCGCTGATGAAAAAAGACATTGAGGGTAATATCCTGCCCTACATGCCCCGTCTGAAGTTCGTGGATGGCTCCGTGGTCAGTGACCTGCCGATTGAGCGGCTGATGCATCTGTACGATGTGAATTTCACCATCGTCAGCCAGACCAATCCCCATGTAGTCCCGTTTCTGAACCGTCGCGGCCGGGACGAGAAAATCAATCTCGCCAACTTACCGCTGCACCTGCTGAAATCGGAGATTCAGTTCCACGGTCGTGGAATTTTTGACTACCTGCGCAAACGGGTTCGGCCTGAGATTCTGCGGCAGATGGCAGGCCAGATGCACACGATTATGGGGCAGCGGTATTCCGGCGATGTGACGATTTCGCCGGCCTACCGGTTGCGGGATTATCGCCGCATGCTGTCCAACCCCGACCCGGTGTGGGTGCGGGAAATGATCCTTCAGGGAGAGCGGGCAACCTGGCCCAAGATATCCATGATCCGCTCCCATGCCCGGATTTCCAAGACGCTGGAGCGCTGCATTCGCAGGCTCAAGACGGAGCAGCGCCGCTCTACTGCCGAGCTGAGACTGGTAAGTAGTGCGGATTCCGGCACATCATGAGATGACAGCCCGGGGAGCCGGGCGGTATGATACCGCGATAGCCGGGGAGCCCTATGGCGGTTCCCGCAAGCTCCGTCTGAGCACCTGACTGGACACTCATGTACTACGATTTCTTCGGTTTTCGGGAACCCCCGTTTTCGATTGCTCCCGATCCCCGCTACCT
>JAWWAM010000252.1:0-4794 GCA_033721715.1 Marinobacter sp. | reverse complement strand
GTCACCGTGCCGGACCATTTCAACCAGCATCTGGGTCCCTTCGCCAATTGGAGCGACAATCACGCCCCCGTCCGCAAGCTGCTCCTTGAGCTCCGGAGGAATCTCCCGCGGCGCGGCAGTCACGATGATACCGTCAAATGGCCCCTGATCCGGCCAGCCCATACCGCCGTCGGCGTGCTTGAGCATGACATTCCTCAGGCCAAGCTGGCGTAGCCGGTCCCGCGCCCTGTCCTGGAGCGGCTTGATTCGCTCCACGCTGAATACCTGGTCCACCAGCCGGGCCAGAATGGCCGTCTGGTAGCCCGACCCGGTTCCCAACTCCAGGACTTTGCGTGGCTTGTGCCGCAGCAATGCTTCGGTCATTCGCGCCACAATGTAAGGCTGGGAGAGGGTCTGGCTATAACCGATGGGCAAGGATGTATCTTCGTAGGCCCGATGCGCCAGAGCTTCATCCAGGAAAATATGACGCGGGGTATCAGACATCGCCTGCAGCACTTGCTCGTCTGCGATACCGGCCTCCCTCAACCGCTGTATCAACCGCATGCGGGTTCTGCGCGACGTCATGCCGATACCATCAATTTCTGCAACCATCAGTACCCCTCCCGTTCTGACAGCAGCCCTATCCACTCTCGCAGCGGGGAAAGCACTTCGTGCCTGGTCATATCTACATGGACGGGGGTGATGGACACATAGTTCTCGCGGACTGCATTGAAATCGGTACCCGGGCCCGCGTCACTGCCTTCGCCGGCCGCGCCGATCCAGTAACGTGCCTTGCCCCGCGGGCACGTCATCGGAACCGCGCCCTCGGCCCGGTCACGATGGCCCAGACGGGTAACACGAAAACCCGCAATCTCTTCCCAGGGTACATCGGGAACATTCACATTGAGGATACACCGGGGCCCGAGGGCAAGAGGGTCTTTGCTTTCCAGCAATATCCGGACAACCCGGGCCGCGGTTTCATAGTGAAAACGTCCCTCGTTGACGAGTGACACTGCAATGGCCGGTAGCCCCAGATTCCGGCCCTCCGTAGCAGCGGCCACCGTTCCGGAGTAGATAATGTCATCCCCGAGATTGGCGTGGGTATTGATGCCCGATACCACCCGGTCAAACGGCTCCTCGAAGAGGCCATTTACCCCGAGATGAACACAGTCCGTGGGGGTGCCATCAACCGAACGAAAACCGTTCGGGTGATCTTCAACCGTCAATGGGCGGTTCAACGTTAACGCATTGCTGGCCCCGCTGTGGTCACGGTCCGGCGCTACGACTTCAAGATCTCCCAAACCTACAAGCCCGTCGTAAAGAGCCTGCAATCCGGGTGAATGAACGCCATCATCATTGGACAACAGAATTCGCACAATTTTCTCCGCTAGCCTTGAATACCTGCCTCCACCTCGCCTATCCGCAAAGTGGTGCCGGGTATTTTGTTGTCGGGGTCTTGTGCCCCTTTTTTTGGATCGGGAGGCGTCAGCCCTGTCCCGTCTCCCTGGTGGCATCCGTTATCTCGAACACGTCGCTCAGCATGGTTGTCGCATATTGCCCGGGCGCGAGCCGGAATTTCAGCAGTAACTGGTCACCACCCTGCCATTGCCACTCCAACGCTTCCGGGACCATTCTCAATGGTCGGCGTTCCGGCTTCATGCGGGTTGTTGCAAACACCGCCTCCAGCCCCGGGTGTCTGGAGACCGCCGTACGCTCAATTTCGCCCTGGACCGATACCGCATCCGTGCCACCGTCGCCCCACAGGGGGCCGGTGACCATTATATCCTGATTGTCACCGGTTCCGGGTTCGCCTTCCAGTGGCACTAGCCAGGTTCCATTCTGCACCCTGTAAGCCAGCACTTCGTTGAACAACCAGGAGCGCGCTGCCGAAAAGTACAATACGTTTTTACTGTCGCCACTGCCAGAGGTCGACCGCCCTCTGCCCCGCTTTTTGGCATTGCGCGAGCCACGACGATTCAGCTTTGACGAATCCATGGCCAGAGCCCGGTCCAGGTTGGCCCCGTTATGGCCAAACCGCTGAGGCCCGAAATAGTTTGGACAACCCTGATCGCGCAGCCGGGTCAGTGCCTGGTCAACGGCGCCTGGGGCTCCCCTCACTTCTTTCAGCACGAGCTCGAAGTAATTACCCCGGTGGTCGCCACGGCGAAGCTTTCGGGCCCGGCGATGGTGTTCGAGGACACGCCAACTCTTCGCCACTTCTTCAAGGAACGCGGTATCTTCTTCCTCCTGGCCAGGCCGGTAAACACTGAACCATTGACGGGTGACAGCATGACGATCCTTGAGCCCGCAAAAACCTACATCAAAATGGCGACAGCCAGAGAGAGTGGCCAGTTGGCGCGCAACGTAATCGGTGTTATCGCCTCTTTTTTCCAGACGGATGCAAAGGTGCTCGCCACCGGCCACCAGGGCATCCAGCGGCGGCAATTCTTCATCCACAAAAAAGTCTTCGGGGGAGCACTTGAGTAGAGCACTGGCCACTCGCTCCCCACCAGAAGTGGGCCAGTCGAGGCGCCAGTCAGTACTCACCGGAGCAGTATCCGTGGCGTCAGTCATGAGGATGTCGCTTCAAGCAGACAAATGGCATGGCAGGCAATGCCTTCCCCACGGCCGGTAAATCCCAGTTTCTCGGTCGTGGTTGCCTTGACGCTGACCCTGCTGGCCGGAATGGCGAGGTCCTCGGCAATATTGAGCCGCATGGCTTCAATATGGGGGGCCACTCTCGGTGCCTGCGCAATGATGGTGGCATCCACATTGCCAACCACGAAGCCCTCGTCTGAAAGGCGTTCCAGAACCCTGCGGAGGAGGTCCCGGCTATCGGCTCCTGCCCACTCCTCGCTGGTGTCTGGAAACATATGGCCGATGTCTCCCAATGCCGCGGCGCCGAGCAATGCGTCCGCAAGGGCATGCAGCAATACGTCGCCATCGGAGTGCGCCCTGAGGCCCTGGTTGAAGGGTATACAGACACCGCCAAGGGTCACATGATCCCCGTCGCAAAATGCATGAACGTCAAAGCCTTGCCCGATTCGCATAGTGTTACTTCCTTTTCAAGATAAAATCGGCGAGGGCCAGATCGGCGGGTACGGTAATCTTTATGTTATCTGGTCGCCCCTCGACGATACAGGGCCTCTGGCCTGCAAACTCGATCGCGGAGGCCTCATCAGTTACCGGATACCCGGAATCAATGGCACTCTCCAATGCCTGCTTCAGCGCAAGGAAATGAAACATCTGCGGAGTCAGGGCGCGCCAGAGATCGCGACGATCTACCGTTGCTTCAACCTCGCAACTTCCTGGCCCGGTGCGTTTAAGGGTATCGGCCACCGGCGTTGCCAACAAGCCTCCCACCGGATGGCCCTTCAGATCTGCTAACAAACGCGCAAGATCGTCGGCATGAAGACAGGGGCGTGCGGCGTCGTGGACCAGAACCCAGTCGTCATCATTGGCGCGGCCGGACAACGCATCCAGGGCAGCCAGTACGGACTCTGCACGCTCTGCTCCACCAATACAGGTTCGGATACGGCGATCCTTGCTGGCTTCGGTTTCCGGCCACCACCGGTCGTTGGGCCCTGTAGCTACCATGCAACCGGCGAAGGCTGCGTTATCCAGTAAACGGGAGAGTGTAATATCGATAATAAAACGCTGGTCCAGCCGAAGGTACTGTTTGGGACAGTCAGCCTTCATTCGCTGGCCAGAGCCTGCAGCGGGAACGATCAGCCAGTAGCGGGGTTTACTCATGAACGTGGTCGGCTTTGGAAAGTCAGACTGGGGGCTGCTTACTGCTCAACCACCAGGAAGAAGGTTTCATCGTTACGGATCAGTCCCAGATTCATTCGCGCCCGCTCTTCTACCGCACCCTTCTCTCCACGAAGATTGCGAACCTCGGCATACAGGCGCTCGTTACGGATAGCGAGCTCGGCATTTTCTTCGCGCTGCTCGGCAATGGAGTTCTCCAGCCCCCATACCTGGGCAAAACTGCCCTCCCCAACCCACAGGCGCACCTGTAGCAGGAGAATAAGAATAATCATGATGGACCAGAGCAACTTCATTGCGAATTCCGTTTACGATGCAACAATCGGACAGTAAGTATAGACCTTAGTGTAGTTTAGCAACAAGTTCTGCTAACCAACTGTACAAAAAGGCCATCATGCTTCTCAGCTTGAGAACCACAATGGCCTTTTCCGGTCTGTTACCCATCAGCGTCCTGGCCGACAGGTAACCAGGGCAAACGGGCGATCAGCCCTGCCCTTTGATCTCACTCAGGCCGCGATAGGGAGCACTGCCATCCAGTGCTTCCTCAATACGAAGCAACTGGTTGTATTTGGCAACGCGATCAGAGCGGCACAGGGAACCGGTCTTGATCTGGCCAGCGCACGTAGCAACGGCCAGGTCCGCAATAGTCGTGTCCTCGGTTTCCCCGGAACGGTGCGAGATGACCGCTGTGTAGCCTGCATCCTGGGCCATCTTGATGGCGTCCAGAGTTTCACTCAGGCTACCGATCTGATTGAACTTGATCAGGATGGAGTTGGCAATGCTCTTGTCGATACCCTGCTTGAGGATTTTGGTATTGGTAACGAACAGGTCATCACCCACGAGTTGAACCTTGGTACCCAGTTTCTCGGTGAGCACTTTCCAGCCGTCCCAGTCACTCTCATCCATACCATCTTCAATGGAGACAATCGGATAGCGCTCACACAGCCCGGCAAGATAGTCAGCGAAACCGGCAGAATCGAAAGATTTGCCCTCACCGGACAGCTGATACTGGCCATCCTTATAGAACTCGGAAGAGGCACAGTCCAG
>JAWWAM010000251.1:0-4832 GCA_033721715.1 Marinobacter sp. | reverse complement strand
GACGCCGGGCAGATGCAGTTACGTGGGCGTTATATCGGCTCGGCCGCGACCGAGGACGAGGGCCTGGTAATGCTTGGTTCGGATCAGTTTGTCAGCGTGCCGGCAGGGCTTTGTGTACGTACCGACGGGGAATGTGCAGCCGGCGACGCTTCCTGCCCACCGTTCGCAAAAGCCGGCGCGGAGTTTGATCTTTCCATAACGGCGGTTGGCTGGCAGAGCGATGGCGACAGCAATCTCTGCGAGGGTAATCCGGTTACGCCCAATTTCCGTTTGCAGGATGTTCCGCTGACTTCCGGGGTGGTAGCGCCATCTGGGGGTGCCGGAACGCTCACCCCTAACGTCTACACCCATACACGATCGGCGGACGCCACAGCAACCGTGACTGCGAGCGTTTCGGAAGTAGGGGTATTTGAGTTTCTTGCAACCCCGACTGCCGGCGGCTACTTGGGCAAGACGGTGCCCCAGGGCACCAGTGGCCCCGCCGGACGGTTCTATCCCGATCGGTTCAGGGTGACGGTTGATCCGGGAGAGTTGCGTGCCAAATGCTCAGTAGCCACGCCCTTTACCTACACCGGCCAGGACATCGAGTGGGCCCTGGCGCCCAACCTCGAAATAGAGCCTTTGTCAGTGCAAGGAACCCGAACGGTGAACTACACAGAGGCGGGTTTTTTGCGGCTTTCAGAAACGGGGATATCGCGGACCACTCCGCTGGCAGATAGCACGGCCCTGAACCGCAATGGCGACGCTCTGACGGTGACCGCCAACGTGAAGGACGGTGCCCTGAATGAAATATCAGGCGAGCCGGGACTGCTGCAGTTTGACTATGCTGGCGACGATACCGTCCGTTACGACAAACTTCCGGAAGCCCGGGTTGCGCAGGTAGACCCCGATCTGGAATACACCGTTACTGATATCGTGGATGCGGACGGCGTAAGGGGCGCTGATGCCCCTTACTCGTTCACGCCGGCTGCGGACTTCGATGTGCGCTATGGGCGGCTGACGATGGACAATGTGTATGGCCCTGAGAACATCGCCGCGTTGCTGATGCCCTTCCGAGTGGAGTACTGGAACGGTTCCAGATTTGTGGTGAATACGGCCGACAGTTGTACAGACTGGAATACTGCTGATATTTCCAGCCCGGCAGAGCACCATACACTGGCGGCGGACGCAGGCACATTTAGTGGCGGGGAGGCCGGCCCGCTAAGCTTGCAGCCAGCTGGCTCTCAGGGTACGGACACCCTCACATGGGCAGTGGAAACCTGGCTGACGGACGATGTCGACGAAGATGGCTCGTTGGACAGTCCTTCAGCCCTGGCCACCTTCGGCGTTTATCGTGGCCATGACCGTGTGATCTACTGGCGGGAAAGGTAGGGGGAAGCGAGATTCAATCCTCCTCCCCCTCCGGATGATCCATCCCCAACTCATTAATCTTCCGTGTCAGCGTATTCCGGCCCCACCCCAGCAAGATTGAGGCATCCCGGCGGCGACCGCCGGTATGCTTCAGGGCTGTCTCGATCATAATGCGCTCAAATTCCGGCACGGCTGTGTCCAGAATTCCCTTCCGCCCACGCTTTAATTCCTGCTCGGCCCAGTTGCGCAGGCCTTCCTGCCAGGTCTGGCCTGTCGCCGGGGCTTCTGCCTGCTGCATAAGTTCCGGTGGCAGGTCGTCAATGTGTACCTCGCGGCCACTGGCCATCACTGTCAGCCAGCGGCATGTGTTCTCCAACTGGCGGACGTTTCCGGGCCAGGGCAGGGTGGTAAGGTATTCTTCCGCTTCCGGGCGCAGAAGTTTGGTTTCGACCGCCAGCTCCTTGGCTGCGCGCTTGAGGAAGTGCTCCATCAGGCGGGGGATGTCTTCCCGGCGCTCTGCCAGTTTTGGCAGGTGAACCCTGATAACGTTCAGACGGTGGAACAGATCTTCCCGGAAGGTGCCGGCCTGGACGAGTTTTTCCAGATCCTGATGCGTTGCTGCGATGATGCGTACGTCCACCTTTATGGGCGTGGTGCCGCCAACCCGGTAGAACTCGCCATCCGCCAGTACGCGCAACAGGCGGGTTTGAGTATCGGCAGGCATGTCACCAATTTCGTCGAGAAACAAGGTGCCGCCATTGGACTGTTCGAATCGCCCCTGTCTGGCGGCTGCAGCACCGGTAAAAGCGCCTTTCTCATGCCCGAACAGCTCGGATTCAATCAGGTCCTTGGGAATGGCGGCCATGTTCAGTGCAATAAATGGGCGGCTGGCACGTGGACTGTGATTGTGCAGAGCCTGGGCCACCAGTTCCTTGCCGGTGCCGCTTTCACCGTTGATCAGTACGGTAATGTTGGAATGGGACAGTCGACCAATGGCCCTGAACACTTCCTGCATGGCTGGCGCTTCGCCAATGATCTCGGTGTTGCGCTGGGAGCTCTCTACCTGGGGTTCTGCGGTGGCTCTGCGCTCGTGACTGTGGGCCACCGCCCGTTTCACCAGGGCCACGGCGTCATCCACATCAAAGGGCTTGGGCAGGTACTCGAAGGCACCGGTCTGGTAGCTGGTTACCGCACTTTCCAGATCGGAATGGGCCGTCATGATAATCACCGGCAGATCCGGGTGCGCCTCTACAATCTGCGACAGCAGGGTGATGCCATCCACTCCGGGCATGCGAATATCGCTGATGATGGCGTCGGGCTGTTCGTGTTCCAGCCGCATCATGATGCTTTCGCCACTTTCAAAAACCCGGGGCTGCATTCCGGCCTGGTTCAGGGCGCGCTCCAGCACCCAGCGTATACTGCGGTCGTCGTCAATTATCCAGACGTTTGCCGGTTGGCTCATTGATTTTCCTCCAGGGGCAGGAAGATGATGAAGTCGGTTTCGCCGGGCTCGCTTTCACACTCAACCAGCCCGTGATGTTGCCCGATGATGCTTTGGGTGATGGAGAGGCCGAGGCCGGTACCGCTCGCCCGTCCGCTGATCATGGGGTAGAAAACGTTTTGCAGCAGATCCGGTGGTATGCCCGGCCCGTTGTCGATGACATCCACGCGGCAAACAAGGCGATGGCGCTTATGGCCGATGGTGAACTGTCGCAGCGCGCGGGTGCGGAAGGTGATGGTCGGTTGTTCGTTGCCAGTCATCTCCGCCTGGTTTTCGAAAGCGGCTTCCATGGCATTGCGGGCAATGTTGAGAAAAGCCTGGATCAGTTGTTCCTTGTCGCCCTGAAACTCCGGCAGGCTCGGGTCGTAGTCCCGTCGGAAGGTCAGCCGGCCGCGACTTTCCGCCTCAAGCAATGTTTTCACCCGTTCAAGCACTTCATGGATATTGGTGGCGGCGAGTTTCGGCGCTTTGTTGGGACCGAGCATTCTGTCCACCAGGGACCTGAGGCGGTCGGCTTCGGCAATGATGACCTGGGTGTATTCCTTCTGGCCCTCATCATTCAGTTCCCGGTCCAGCAACTGCGCCGCTCCCCGAATGCCGCCAAGTGGATTCTTGATCTCGTGGGCCATGCCCCGCACCAGAATCCGGGTGGTTTCCTGCTGGGAGATGATGTCCTCTTCCCGGCTGATACGAAGTAACCGGTCCCTTGGCTGTATTTCGATCAGCAGTTCCGCCGGGTCCAGGCTGATGGGTGAAACCGAGTAGTCAACGGTCAGCCGAAGGCCGCTTGTAAGCACGAACTCGGCTTCGCGACGGGTGTAGGACTGGCCGCTCTCGGCCGCGTCGTACAGGGTTTTGAGCGCATCTTCCGAGTCGATCAGAATGTCGTTGATTGGCGCGCCCTGGCTTCGGGTAATGCTGGTCTCGAACAGGCTCTCGGCGGCAGGATTCAGGTACTGGATATGCAAACCTTCGCCCAGCACAATCACCGCTGTGGTCAGGCTGTCCAGTATGCTTTTGTATCCTGCCGGTATTGCCATGCTTTCGTCCTTTTGATGGGCAACGCTGAGTACTCAACGCAGTTTTGCAAAAAGCGAACCACATTGGAGGGCAGAACGTTGAAAGTGCGCATTTTGCGGGCATTGCGGTTCGACGGCCCGTTAATGCGCCGTTGTGTAGTGCATAAGTATAATTGTGTCGCTCAGAACCCTCGCTGGGCGCCCTGCGAATGATCAGAGTATGGCTGCTTTGTGGTGCGGGCGCACTAAAATAGTGCGCTGAGTAAGGTCAAATGATTGTATCGAGGCTCGGGAGGCGGACGCTCTACCTGGGAGGGGGCCGGAAAGTTGCGTCAGTTGTTAACGCTGGGCCGATGAATGGTGAAAGTTATGGTTTCGCCGCTTTTTACCGTGACACCGTTGCTGTCAACGATGTTAACACCGGCATCGTGGGTGCCCCGGTAGACGTTACGCACCATAACGGTTCCGGACTGGCTCTGGCCAACAGGTTGGCCGTCCAGGGTAACTTCGTACTTGTGGTTGTTCCGCAGTGAAGGTGAACTGGTGACCTGAAATTCAACGTTACCACTGCCACTGTGGAAGGCCTCGTCATCGCCAGGGGCTACAAATGTCACGCTGTCGTACGCCGCGCCTTCCTGTTCGACCTTCTCCCGGAGCTTCTCCGGTTCCCGGACAGACTCTGGCTTGGGCAAGGTAACGGTGGTTACCGGCTTGACCTTGATCTCTTCAGCTTCCGTGCCCTCTGCAGGTTCATCTGTGTAAGTGACGTTGCCCTGGGCATCAACCTGGCGATACACCTCTGCGGAAAGCGGGAAGGCGATGAATGCGAGAACGCCTGCGACATATGCGAGCTGTGGTTTCATAGATACAACCTGTCTGTTGTTTTATCCGATTATCTGCGCCAGCCCCATGTATTTCAACGCCATTCCTATCGTGCTTGGTTACATTACGTTAAGAGGGAG
>JAWWAM010000250.1:0-4832 GCA_033721715.1 Marinobacter sp. | reverse complement strand
TAATGCTGCAGAATCTGCTCCAGGAACTTCTGGGTTCTTGGCTCCCGGGGATTGCTGAAAAACTCCTGGGGCGGTGCTTGTTCCACAATCTCACCGCCATCCATAAAGATCACGCGGTCGGCCACGGTTTTTGCAAAGCCCATCTCGTGTGTGACGCAGATCATGGTCATTCCGCTGCCGGCAAGCTCAATCATTACATCCAGCACTTCCTTGATCATTTCCGGGTCCAGTGCCGAGGTGGGCTCATCGAACAGCATGATCTTCGGCTTCATACACAGCGCTCGAGCAATGGCCACCCGCTGTTGCTGACCACCGGATAACTGCCCGGGAAACTTGTTGGCCTGATCCGGAATCTTGACCCGGGTGAGATACTCCATGGCAGCCTCTTCAGCCTCTTTTCTCGGGGTCTTCCGGACCCAGATGGGCGAGAGACAGCAGTTCTCCAACACCGTCAGGTGCGGGAACAGGTTGAAGTGCTGGAACACCATCCCGACTTCACGGCGCACCGTATCTATGTGGCGGATATCGTCGGTCAGCTCGATGTTATCGACAATGATCTTGCCTTTCTGGTGCTCCTCCAACCGGTTTATGCACCTTATAAACGTCGACTTTCCCGACCCGGAGGGACCACAGATAACAATGCGCTCGCCGTGGCGGACATCGAGGTTCAGATCCTTGAGTACGTGGAAATCTCCGTACCATTTGTTCATCCCCTCAACCCGGATGATGGCGGAGCTCTCGTCTTTCTGACTCGGAACAGAATTCAGTGACTCTGTTGCCTGGGTTTGTTCAGTCATAGTGTTACCCATCAGGTCTTGTGACCGGTGTCTAGTTTACGTTCAAGATTCTGGCTGTAACGGGAAATACCAAAGCAGAAGATCCAGAAACAGAAAGCCACGAACACGTAACCTTCTATCGCAACGCTCCGCCAGGCCGGGTCCGTAATCGTGGACTGCACGGTACCAAGAATGTCGAACAGGCCGATTATCAGTACCAGCGTGGTGTCCTTGAAAAGCGATATAAAGGTATTGACGATGCCCGGAATCACCATTTTGAGCGCCTGGGGCAGAATGATCAGTCCGGTTTTCTTCCAGTAGCCCAGCCCAAGGGCATCAGCCGCTTCATACTGCCCTCTCGGAATCGCCTGCAGGCCACCACGGATCACCTCCGCCATATAGGCAGACTGCCAGAGCGTGATGCCAATCAGTGCCCGCATCAGCTTTTCAAAGTTCACCCCGTCCGGTAGAAACAGCGGCAGCATTACCGAGGCCATGAACAGCACCGTTATCAACGGGACCGCTCGCCAGACTTCAATGAACACTACACAGATACCCCGGATAATCGGCATTTCTGAACGCCGCCCCAGCGCCAGCACTATGCCGATGGGAAGCGACGCAATGATCCCGATGTATGCCAGGATCAGTGTCAGCATCAAACCGCCCCATTTGCTGCTTTCCACAACTTCCAGGCCGAAATAGCCGCCGGGCACCAGAAAGTAGCCCACAACCGGCAGGCCGGTCAGACCGAACAGACCAAACCATTTGCGGCCGGGAAAGCCTTCTATGAACTGCGGAATAAAGGACAGGGCCAACAGCCCGAACATCACATCCACTCGCCACTGGAGATCATCCGGGTAAAACCCGTAGATAAAGAAATTCAGTCGCTCACTGATAAAAAGCCAGCAGGCCCCTGTGCCCGTGCAATCACTCGGCTCATCGCCCAGGAATGTGGCATCAAAAAACAGCCAGTTGAAAAGTGGTCCCACACTGGTCACCACCAGGTACCCGACCACCAGCGTGAGCAGGCTGTTGTACCAGCTTGAGAACAGATTCTGGCGCATCCAGGCGACGGGGCTGATCGCAATTTTCGGTGGCTTCATCATTGGCTCAGTCATCATCGCTCCTTAATCGCCGCAGCCCTGTTATAGATGTTCATAAACAGGGAAATTGACAGACTGATGGTGAGATATACCGCCATGGTAATAGCGACCACTTCCACCGCCTGGCCGGTCTGGTTCAGGGTTGTGCCCATGAACACAGCCACCAGATCGGGATATCCGATAGCCGTAGCCAGCGATGAGTTCTTTGCCAGGTTCAGGTATTGGCTCGTAAGCGGGGGAATAATGACCCGCATTGCCTGGGGAATAACCACCAGGCGCAACGTCAGGCTGTTAGGGATGCCGAGTGCCTTGGCTGCCTCGGTCTGCCCTTTGCTGACGGACAGAATGCCGGATCTGACAATCTCGGCAATAAAACTGGCGGTGTAGAGGGATAACGCAATCCACAGGGCCGCCAGCTCAGGAATAATGGTGATACCACCACCGAAATTGAACCCTTTCAGTGCGGGCAAATCCCACTCCAGGGGCGCGCCGGCCGCCAGGTAAGCTACCGCAGGCACAATCACCAGAATGGCGACTCCCACCTTGAAAGTGGGAAATATCCGGCCGGTGGCAAGCTGACGCTTCTTCGCCCAGGCGCGCAGGCCGACGACCGCTACTATAGCTGCGAGGACAGCACCCCAGACCAGGCCAAAGCCCTCCTGGGTGATTGGCTCCGGCAGATAGAGCCCCCGATTATTCAGGAAAAAGCTGCCACCAACCTCGACGCTCTGGCGGGGTGAAGGCAGACTGCCGAGCACCGCGAAGTACCAGAAAAAGATCTGCAGAAGCAATGGGATATTTCGAATAACTTCGATGTACACGAGCGCGAGCTTGGCCACGAGCCAGTTACTGGACAGCCGTGCCACGCCAATAATAAAACCGATAATGGTGGCCGTTACAATGCCCATTGCCGAAACCAGCAATGTATTCATGAGGCCAACAACGAACGTGCGGCCATACGTCATGGTGGAGTCATAAGGCACCAGCGACATGATAATGCCGAAACCCGCTGTCTCTTTGAGGAACCCGAAGCCGGTACTTATGCCACGGCTTTCCATATTCGAGAGGGTGTTATCGATCAGTGTCCAGCCGCCCCAGAAAACAAGGGCAATGGCAATGAACTGAAAAAAGATGGAACGTATTCTGGGGTCGTACCAGGGCTTCGGCCCTGCCGGCCTTGAGTCAACAGTCTGTTTTGTCATGGAGTTTCCCGGAAAGCTGAACCGCGATGAAACAAATCACGAAAACAGCGGGCGGGCGGAGAACCCGCACCACCCGCTGTCCGCTTTCGGGTTTTAACGGAGCGGTGGCGCGTAAAGAATACCGCCTTCCGTCCACAACGCATTCAGGCCGCGATCCAGCCCAAGCGGAGTGTCCGGGCCAACATTGCGGTCATACATTTCACCGTAGTTACCTACCTGTTTAACCACTTTCTGACCGAAATCGTCCGGCAGCCCCAGTTTGGCGCCCATATCGCCGTCGGTGCCCAGCAAACGCTGGATGTTAGGGTTGTCTGACTTCAGCATCTCTTCAACGTTGTCGCTGGTAATGCCCAGCTCTTCGGCATTGATCTGGGCAAACAGCACCCATTTGACGATGTTGAACCACTGGTCGTCACCCTGACGGACCACGGGGCCCAAAGGCTCCTTGGAGATGGTGTTCGGCAGGATCTCCGCGGAGCCGGGATCGTTCAGCTTGGAGCGCAGTGCTGCCAGTTGCGAACGGTCAGAGGTCAGCACGTCACAACGGCCTGCAGCAAAACCCTGGACCGTCTGCTCGGAGGTATCAAAAACGATCGGTTCGTATTCCATACCTTCGGAGCGGAAATAATCGGACAGGTTCAACTCCGTGGTGGTGCCGGCCTGAATACAGATGGTCGCACCGTTCAGTTCGGTTGCATCTTTGACACCAAGCTCCTTATTGATCAGAAAGCCCTGCCCGTCGTAATAATTGGTGCCGGTGAAGTTCAGGCCCAGAGACGCGTCACGGGTGAGCGTCCAGGTGGTGTTACGGGAGAGCACGTCGATCTCGCCCGACTGCAGAGCAGTCAAACGCTCTTTCGCAGTCAGCGGAGTAAATTCAACGGCTTGCGCATCACCGAAGATGGCGGCAGCGATGGCCCGGCAGGTATCAACATCGATCCCTGTCCAGTTACCCTTATCGTCTGGCTGGGAAAAACCGGGGAGACCACTTGTTACACCGCACTGTAAATGTCCTTTTTCTTTAACGCTTTCAAGCGTTGTTGCCGCGGAAACGACCGAAGCAGACAACAGGCCGCAAAGCATGGCTGCGCCGACGGCAATCGACTTGGAATTATTCATTCTGAGTTCTCCGAAATTCCGTTGGTTAGAGGAGCAACTGGCTTTTAGCAATTTACAAGCCATGCATACTAACCCATTGATTTATAGTATTTGTTTTTCATGAGCATTTCTCAAAAACACCAACAGGCCACAACACTGTGCGGTCAACGCTTCGATTCGGGGCACTGGGCCGCCAGAGACTCCTGAGCCGGCATTTCTGAACGCTCATGTATAAAATAGAAGCAGTTATGGAAATCGACCAGTTTTCCGGTGATTTTCTGCATTGGTGCCTTTTCAACCGGTTAGCCCGGCTCACGATAGGTATCGATCCTTGCCAGCCAGCCAGGCAGCCATCTCTCGCGCTCTATGGCTTTCGGGGCAAGCTCTGCCCGGCGAGTGAGCGTTTTTTTTGCCGCCACCCGAAATTTCTGAAGAACGGAGCCATCTTTCTCAGGCATGGCGAGAAGTACCTGAAGTAAGCCCCACCCCTGCCCCTGGTAGGTTTCCTGTGCGGACAGCCCCTCGCCCTTGAAGTTGACGTAATCAATAACCGCATACGCTCCGCCGGGAGTCGCTATCAGTTTCTGCAAATGCTCCCGAAGCAAGGCCTGACGAGGCTCCGGGGCAGCAGACACAACTATCTCAAGCGCCTG
>JAWWAM010000249.1:0-4835 GCA_033721715.1 Marinobacter sp. | reverse complement strand
TGGATTCGTCAGGGAGTTCGGCCGGGTTCCAGGCGGAGACAATCAGCCGGCGGGAGTTGGGCTTGTTACGGATCTGTTCGATCACGTCACTGATCTGGTCAACCGTACTGCCGTCCGGGCATTGCCAGCTACGCCACTGCTTGCCGTAGATAGGGCCCAGATCGCCGTTCTCCAGGGCCCACTCGTTCCAGATGGAAACGTTGCGCTCTTTCAGCCAGGTGTTGTCGGTGGAGCCCTGCAGGAACCACAATAATTCCTGAATGATGCTGCGCAGGTGAACTTTCTTGGTGGTCACCAGAGGAAAGCCTTCCTGCAGGTTGAAGCGAATCTGGCGGCCAAACACGGACCGGGTACCGACACCGGTGCGGTCGCCACGGTCCGTGCCGTTGTCCACCACGTCTTTCATCAGGTCGAGATAGGCTTTCATTCAGCGTTTCTCCGGTAAGCGAAAACAATCAGGCCGGCGCCCGCCAGGATCATCGGGAACGATAGCACCTGCCCCATGGTCAGCCAGTCGAAGGCCAGGTAGCCAAGCTGGGGATCGGGCTGGCGTACGAATTCCACCAGGAAGCGGAAAATGCCGTAACACATCAGGAACAGGCCAGACACCGCCATACGGGGCCGGGGTTTTGAGGAAAACCACCACAGGATAATAAAGAATACCACCCCTTCCAGGGCGAACTGGTACAGCTGGGACGGGTGCCTTGCCAGCGCGTCGGGGGCCGTGCGGAAAACCATACCCCAGGGCAGGTCCGTGGGCTTGCCCCAGAGTTCGCCGTTGATGAAGTTGCCGATACGTCCGGCACCAAGGCCGACCGGCACCAGCGGCGCGACAAAATCCGCAATTTGCCAGAAAGTGCGGTCGACCTTGCGGCCAAACCACCACATGGCAAACATCACGCCCAGCAGGCCGCCATGGAAGGACATTCCCCCCTCCCAGACTCGCAACAGCATTAACGGGTCGGAGGCAAAGGCCCCGAAGTTGTAGAAGATCACATAGCCAAAGCGTCCGCCGAGTATGACACCCAGTGCAATGTAGAAGAGCATGTCGCCCATCTGGGCTTCGTTAATGGGAGACCAGGGTTTGCGGGCACGGATACGCCCCAGCCACCAGCCCACAAGAAATCCAACCAGATAGGTCAGGCCGTACCAATGCACTTTCAGCGGGCCGATGGAAATAGCCACCGGATCGATTTGCGGATGCTGGAGCATCAATAACCCCTCAGGTCATAACAGAAAACGGATACCCACCACGATCAGCACCATGGCGAAGATTTTTTTCAGTAACGCGGCGTCCAGGCGGTGTGCCAGGTTGGCACCTACCCGGGCGAACAATACGCTGGTCAGGACAATCCCCAGAAACGCCGGCAGGTAGATGAATCCCACACTGAGATCCGGCAACTGCGGGTTCTGCCAGCCGGTGCCGATGTTCGTCAGAGCGCCCGCCACGGCAATGGGCAAGCCACAGGCGGCGGAGGTGCCCACCGCCTGCTGCATGCGGACGTTACACCAGCTCAGAAAAGGCACAGTCAGTGTTCCGCCGCCTATACCAAAAATCGCAGAGGCCCAGCCAATTCCTGCGCCAGCGCCGCCCAGGCCGACCGGCCCGGGCACGTCGCGGCCAGGTTTCGGATTGACCTGCAGCAGCATTTTCAGCGCCACCAGAATGACAAACACACCGATGATCAGTTCCAGGGCATCGCCAGTGAGCATGGACGCGGTCCAGGCGCCAACTATGGCACCTATCACGATACCGGCGGTCATAGGTCGGAAAATCTCCCAGCGAATCGCCTGATGGAGGTGATGCGAACGAATGGAGCTCATCGATGTGAAAACGATGGTCGCCAGAGAGGTTCCCACAGCCAGGTGCGCGGTAATTTCAGTACTGATTCCCTGCAAACCAAAACTGAAGATCAGCACCGGCACGATCACCAGCCCGCCACCAATACCGAAAAGGCCTGCCATGGTGCCCGCCAGGGCGCCCAGCGCCAGATAAAGACCAATTACCGCAATCAGGGTCATACTCAGCCACACGCAGAGAACAAAACAGGCTGGTATGATACACACCGACGCACCTTTGTTCACTCGCGACGGATGAGCTCACCCATGTGCCTGATTGTTTTTTCTCTGCGCCAGCATTCCGATTTCCCACTGGTGGTGGCCGCCAATCGTGATGAGTTCTTTCGCCGCCCTACCGCGGCCATGGACTGGTGGACCAGCGAAACCGCCGGGAGAGAGGTTCTTGCGGGTCGCGATCTGCTGTCCGGCGGCACCTGGCTTGCCGTTGACACCGATGGCGATGTTTCGGCAGTGACCAATGTACGGGAAGGCTCGCAAGCTGCCGGCACTCACTCCCGCGGCGAGCTTCCGTTATTGGCTCTTGCCCGGGAAAGTGACTCTCTGGAATCCCGGCTCCAGCGGCAGAAGACCCGATACTCCGGATTCAACCTGGTTAGCCTGAATACCCAACATGGCTGGTATTTCAGTAATCGGGACGCCCACCCCGGCCGCCATGTTCACCGCGGCACCTATGGGCTCAGCAATCATCTGCTGCAAACACCCTGGCCCAAGCTGCTCCGGCTCAGGAACTCGGTTTCGGGGCTACTTGAGAAAGCCAGCTCCGGAACCACGGAAGAGCTCCATCAAAACCTGATAACTCAGCTTCAGGACACGACACCCGCTCCTGACCATTTATTGCCAGAGACCGGAGTAGACCGGGAGACGGAGCGTTTTCTCTCCTCCCCTTTCATTGTTGGCAGTGATTACGGTACCCGTGCCACTACAGTTGTAACCGTAAGTGCCTCCGGAGAGATTCGCGTGACCGAGCAGGTTTGGGGGCCGAAGGGCAAAAAGGAGGATGCCAGAGCATTCTGCTGGCAGCGGCCGGCCTGAAGCTTTGGTATAATCCGCGAAATTCCGCGAAGCAACCGGAGGCCCTGTATGGCCGGTGAGAAAAGCACAGCGTCTATTGCCGACTTTGAGAAGTCCCTGGATGAGCTGGAAAAACTGGTCCGTGACCTGGAACAGGGAGAACTGTCCCTGGAGCAGTCGCTGACCGCATTCGAGCGGGGGGTAAAGCTCACACGCGAGTGTCAGCAGGCGCTCAAGACAGCGGAGCAGCGCGTAGAACAGCTGGTGGAAAACAGCGACGGCACCCTGGAAACGAGACCTTTCACCCCGGACGAACCTGCCTGATGCCAGCACCGAATACCCGTCTGACAACATTTCTGGAAGATTGCCGCAAGCGGATTGACACAGAACTGGAGCGCCAGCTATCTGCCGCCGGCGATGGTTCCGAACGCCTGCAGCAGGCCATGAGGTACAGCGTCCTGGGCGGCGGTAAACGTATTCGCCCCGCTCTGTGCATGGCAGCAGCTTCAGCACTGGGTCAGCCGCAGGAAAACGCGACTGTGCCGGCCTGCACCCTGGAACTGGTGCATGCCTATTCGCTGATTCACGATGACCTGCCTGCCATGGATGACGACGAATTACGGCGGGGTCGCGCCACAACCCATATCGCCTTCGACGAGGCCACGGCGATTCTCGCCGGTGATGCCCTCCAGGCCCTGGCGTTCGGTTGGCTGGCAAAAGCCCCGGGGCTGAACGACCAGGTTCGGCTGGCGATGATACGGGAGCTGGCCTCCGCCAGCGGACACCTGGGCATGGTGGGCGGCCAGGCCATAGACCTGGAGTCGGTCGGCAAGAGTCTGACCATCGGTCAGTTGGAAAAAATGCATCGCCACAAAACCGGGGCACTGATTGCCGCCAGTGTGCGGATAGGTGCGCTGACCGCCCCCGATGTCAGCGAAGATCAACTGGCAGCCCTTACCGTTTATTCACAAACCCTGGGGCTTGCCTTCCAGGTACAGGATGATCTGCTGGATATTGAAGGGGATACCACCGTTATCGGAAAACCCCAGGGGTCCGACCTGGCACGCGCCAAGCCCACCTACCCCTCGCTGCTCGGCACCACGGGCGCCAGGGACTACCTGTCCCAGCTGCTGGACTCGGCCCTGTCCAGCCTGGAGGGCTTTGGCAAGGAAGGCGACATACTCCGGGACATGGCCGGCTATGTGGTTGCCCGCACCCATTGAACCATCACGGCACTGGCGTGCACACTGGCAGTCAGGACGAGGGCTGGTGGAGCCTGTCTGGCCCAATCAGTATGAAACCGGGTTCCTTCATCCCCTATAATAGAACCCACAATTTGAACCACCCGGAAAAGACCCGAGCAGATGCAGGATACATATACTTTCAAGGAAATCCCGTCACAACGGCCCAACACGCCGCTTCTGGACAGGATTGATGCTCCCGCACAGCTGCGTGAGCTGGCAGATGACCAGCTGACTCAACTGGCAAGGGAACTGCGCGCGTTCCTGCTGTGGTCCGTAGGGCAAACCGGCGGACACTTTGGTGCCGGCCTCGGGGTTCTTGAACTGACCGTTGCCCTGCACTATGTATTCAACACTCCCGAAGACCGCCTGGTATGGGATGTAGGGCATCAGGCCTACCCCCACAAGATCCTCACCGGCCGGCGTGAACGTATGGACAGCATTCGCCGCAAGGATGGCCTGGCGGGTTTCCCGAAACGGGCCGAGAGCGAATACGACACCTTTGGCGTGGGGCATTCCAGCACCTCTATCAGTGCTGCCCTGGGCATGGCCATCGCCTCCCGCATGCAGGGGACCGGCCGCAAGAGCATCGCCGTGATCGGCGATGGCGCCATGACTGCAGGAATGGCCTTTGAGGCACTGAATCACGCCGGCCACCTGCACGCCGATATGCTGGTGATCCTCAACGACAACGACATGTCCATTTCCCGCAATGTCGGAGGG
>JAWWAM010000248.1:0-4841 GCA_033721715.1 Marinobacter sp. | reverse complement strand
GCAGATGCAAGATTGTCCGCCTTGATATGCGGAACTCCGTTTGTCGTTCTCCTTATGGTTGCCTCAAATTTTCCATCCGCCGGGAAAAGCTGTTCGTTCACTGTGCTGCCGGAACCTGAAGAGCTGCTACCGTCGGAACATCCTGTAATCAGAAAGCTACTGGCCAGCGCTACTCCAGCAGCTTTCAATGCGCCTCTATCAGCGCTCCTGAAAAGTTTGCGAAGCAATGTCATAGTTGGTTTGTCCATTGTGGTTGTTATGAGCGAGCCAAAAGTGACTCACTATCACAAATTAGCAGACAAACTCCGCCACTGCTAAGGACTGATTTGGGATTCACTTCTTGTTATCATGGCACTATGATTTGTTTCACATATCCTTATTAAACAGCATGTCACTATTTGATCAGCACTCATTGAGCCGACTACCAATATAAAAATAAGCAGCCTATGAACCAACCTACCGCCACGAATGCCACCCTATCCCCGGCAGAGGTCGCAGAGCGCGACCAAAGACTCCGCATGCGGCGCCTGGGAATGTCTTTCGGGTCCTACCTGGTCACTTTCAGTATCGTTGTGTACTGCTGGGTCCAAGACATGATTTCTTTAGGCGTTACCGCCGGATTTCTGGTATTCGCCTCACTGATCAACGCAACCTTCTGGTGGCTGATTCGTACCGGACAAAACCTGAAGTTCCAGGACCCGAGCATGACATCCGCACAGATGATTGTGTCGCTGCTTCCGCCTATCTGGGTTATGGCGTTTCTGGATGCGGGCCAGGCCCGGGCTATTTTCCTGCTGATTGCCGTGGTTCCCATGCTGTTTGGCATTCTAGCGCTGACAACGCGACAGTTCATTGTAGTGGGGGTGTGGTTTTTTGCGCTTTACGGTTTGCTCCACTTGGTCCTATGGGCCTATCGGCCTGAAGTCCTCAACAGTGAACTGGATATTCTACAAACAGTGGCTTTCGCCCTGGTAATGGCGGAGATCACCATCATTGGCGGGTTTATCAGCGGGCTTCGTGGCAAGCTTCGTCAGCGCAATCTGGAACTGGGGGAGGCCATGGAGCAGATCCAGGAACTGGTGAATGTAGACGCTCTGACGGGTGTCTATAATCGTCGCCGGCTGTTTGAGGTGATTACCGAGGAATGCAACCGCTACAGCCGCATACCGGGGTCGTTTTCCTTATGCCTGATGGATATTGATCACTTCAAGGAGGTGAACGATACCTACGGACATCAGGTCGGTGATGCCATCCTGCAGGCCGTGGCTCGTTCAGTTGCTGACGGACTGAGGGCCATCGATTGCTTTGGTCGGTATGGGGGAGAGGAGTTTTTGTTGGTGCTGCCCCAGACACCGCTGGAGGGTGCCCGTATCAAAGCTGAACGGGTGCGAGAAGCTATTGAAGCACTGACGTTCCCCGACATCGCGGAAGATTTCCGGGTAACGGTATCCATTGGTGTCGCAGAATATCATCGCGAAGAAAGCACGGACGACACCCTGCTCCGGGCAGATCAGGCGCTATACGCAGCCAAAAACGATGGCCGCAACAACGTGAAACTGGCCCCTGCCCCTGCAGGAGCCAGTGATGAGGAGCCTCAGAACTCGTCGGTGTCCGCGCCCAGTGGGCGCCCGGTGTAGCGGGAGTCGCAGGGCGTCACACTGAACTTGATCGGGTGGCCGATCTGCTTCTGGGTTCCGCCTCCCTCTTTAGCCACTTCGATAACCATGTTGCGGGCTTTCATCTGGGGATGATCGGCAGCCTCGGTAATTGTCAGTACCGGTTCTACGCAGGCATCCTCGCCAGCAAATACCTCTTCCCACTCTGCCAGTGTTTTCTGGGCGAAAGCAGCTTTCAGTGCCTCACGAATCGTCTGCTGATGTTCGGGGTTCTGGCTAAGGGCAAAGCTTTTCATCTCGGGGATATCCAGGGCATCGCACAGCCGGGCCGAGAATTGAGGCTCCAGGCTGCCAACGGATATCCAGCGGCCATCACTTGTCTGGTAGTAATCGTAGAAGGTGCCGCCGTTGAGCAGTGTGCTCTCCGGTTGTTGTTCCTGACCTCCGGCCAGAGCGGCTGCCCCTGCCATGCCGTTCATGGCGAATGCTGCATCGGTCATGCTGATATCAATGTACTGCCCTTCGCCAGTTTGCTGCCGGTGAATCACCGCCGCCAGGATACCCATTACCGCATGGTGTGAGCCCCCTGCCACATCGGCTATCTGGATACCCATTGGCGGGGGGCCGCTTTCCTTGCGGCCGCAGTGGCTGGACACACCGGCCAGGGACAGGTAATTAATGTCGTGTCCGGCACGGTCTTTATACGGGCCAGTCTGGCCATAGCCGGTGATAGCACAGTAGATAAGGTCGGGGTTGATGGCTTTCAGGGTGTCGTAACCAATGCCCAGCCTGTCCATTACGCCCGGGCGAAACTGCTCGATCACAACGTCGTAATCCTTTACCAGCCGTTTGACGACATCCGCACTGCCCTCTTTTTTGAGATCCAGGCCCAGGGAGCGTTTGCCCCGGTTAAGAAAGGTATGGGCTGTGCTCACACCGTCCTCCAGCGGAGGCATAACCCGGGTCAGGTCCAGCCTGCCCGGTGCCTCCACGCGCAACACATCAGCACCCATATCCGCCAGCAGCATGGTGGCGTAGGGTCCGGGCAATAGCGTGCTGAAATCCAGTACCTTGAGTTGGCTTAACGGGCCGGGCATGTGCAACTCCTTTATCGGTTATTGGGGTAGCCCTGATGCTGCCCTGTTTTCCCCGCCGGGCCAACTGCCGGTTCCGTCATTCCTATTGGCCATTTCTTCCAGTTCCGGCAAGGCGCAATGGTTGCATTGTAACCGGGGGGTTTTATGATGGGCTTCATTCAAATAAGGATAAAGGATGACATGTCGGAACTCACTGTTTCCAGACACTTCGTAGAGGCAGCTCTGATTGGCGCCGAGCAGGCCGGCCTGGACACCCGCACAATCCTCAGAGATGCCGGGATTTCACCAGACTTGCTGAAGATCGAGATGGCACGGGTAAGCAGCACCCAGTACAGCAAGTTGATGCAGGCTACCTGGAATGTCATGGAAGATGAATTCATGGGCCTGGGCCCCAGGCGCTGCCGCACCGGCACCTTTGCCACCATGTGCGCACTGGTTATCGACTGCCCCAACCTGGAAGCCGTTTACCGGCGGGCATTCGATTTCTGCCGCCTGTTCGAACCCATGGTCGCAATGGAACTGGAAACAGATGAAAAAGCCGCTCGGCTGGTAACGGTGATTGAAGGCGACATCCACGATCCGATGCACTTCTTCAGGGAGAGCATTCTGGTCATCTGGCATCGGCTTGGCAGTTGGCTGATTGGCCAACCGGTAGATTTGCTCAAAGCGGAATTCAGCTACCCCCGCCCTCCCCATGGCGACGAGTACCGGCACATTTTCCATTGCCCGCTGGCGTTTGAAGCCGGTGAGACGGCCCTGACGTTCGACAAACGCTTTTTGCAGGCACCGGTGATTCGCGACAAATCCGAAATGCGACAGTTCCTTAAAACGTCACCGGCGGACCTGTTGTCGCGTCCGGATGAAAGCAACACTTTCACCGGACGCATCCGCGCGCTGATCGGCAGGGACTTTACCCGTTCACTGCCTGATTTCGAGTGGATTGCAGCAGAACTCCACACCAGCCCGCAAACTCTGAGGCGGCGCCTGAAGCAGGAGAATACATCGTTTCAGGAGATCAAGGATCTGCTCAGGCGCGACATGGCGATCTATTACCTGTCGCGACCGGATCTTCCCATCAACGACATTGCCTTTCGCGTAGGGTTCACTGAGCCTTCCACCTTTCACAGGGCCTTCAAGAAGTGGACGGGCGTCACCCCCGGAGCGTACCGCGAGGGTGAACGGGGTCAGCTGCGGGGCTGACCCACTCCCTGCATGGTCTTTATCAGGCGTCCCAGGGTGCGGGCGATTTCTTCCGCCTTTTCGCGATCCTGGCTCAGCTTCATCAACCGGGAGCCATCCCTCGGGTCGTAGATCCAGCAACTGGCAGTGGCGCTCTCGCAATTCCACTCGATCTGTGGATTAACCCCGAACACACCCAACGACTCGGTGGTTTTCACCACCCGGCTGTCTTCCTCACGCCGGGATTCCTGAATACTGATGACATCGTTGCGCCTGTCGAGCTTGTAGGTAATGTCGGCGGGTTGATCGAGCCTGACGATTCGCTGGTCTGATCTCCATCCAACGCCTTCCAGAAGCGTGTTAGCGTGAATAACCAAGGCCTCGGCATCCGACTCTGCCAGGTAGAGTTGCTTCAGCTTGGTCAGCGACTCATCGCCCGCCGGCTCGATGATCGCGACGGGTTCGCTCTTGTTCTGACTGTTCTGGCTGGCCCGGGCGCCTTCCTTCTTGCGGGCTTTTTCGACACTGGTGATCAGTTTGAGCGCATCATTGTAATGCTTGCCTTCGGAGCCAGCCTGGCTGACGTAGTTTTCAAGCGCCGCTCGCGCCTCATTGAAGTGGCCGGATTCCAGCATCACCCGGCCACGAAAGTAGAAGTAATCCGCCGGTTTCTTTCCTTCCAGCTGCTGTAGACGGTTCAGGTATTCACCTGCCTCGCCCCAGTTTTCTCCGGTAACGGCCTCTTCGGTGGCCAACATCAGGCGGCGAATTTCATGCTCAGGCTCCAGTGCAGTAACCTGACCGGTCATCAGCAGCGCTGCCAACACAACGCCACAAACTGAACTGCGCCCGACTCGGGTTCTCTTGACCATTTCATCTACTCCTGCTGGTTATCTCGGGCGGCATCTTCATCGGCATCCACTTCCGCCTGATCCATTATCGCCTTCGG
>JAWWAM010000247.1:0-4844 GCA_033721715.1 Marinobacter sp. | reverse complement strand
TTGTCAACCGCTTTCTGAAGAATTTAAAAACTTGAAATCTTCAATTAATTCAAACGGTTGCCTTTCAATTTCTGACCCGCCTCAGCGGCGTGTCCCTCGAAAGAGATGCGTATTCTACAGAGCTCACTTGAGGTGTCAACGCTTCGTTAAAACTTTTTCGGGAAACCGACGAATTACCGTCAAAGTTCGGTCTTTACAGCAGCGGCCGCCCTGGTCGCCTTTTCTCTGGCTTCGTCAATTGAACGGCCGGTAGCAAGAGCCACACCCATACGTCGACGTCCTCTCAGTTCGGGTTTACCGAAAAGCCTTAGATATATATCGGGCTCTGCCAGGGCTTTTTCAAGCCCCGAGTAAGCTACGGAGTCGGAATCGCCCTCTGGCAATATGACGGCGGAGGCCGATGGCCCCAGCTGACGTATAGCGGGGATGGGCAGCCCCAGGATCGCGCGTGCGTGTAATGCGAATTCCGAAAGGTCCTGGGAAACAAGTGTTACCAGCCCGGTATCATGGGGGCGCGGCGACACTTCTGAAAACCACACTTCGTCCCCCTTAACAAACAGTTCTACGCCGTAGACACCATAGCCACCAAGATTGCCGGCAACCGCTTCGGCGATTTCCCGGGAGCGAGCCAGCGCTTTGTCACTCATCGGCTGCGGCTGCCAGGATTCCCGGTAATCGCCGTCTTCCTGACGGTGACCGATCGGCTCACAGAAAGAGATGCCGTCACGATGCTTTACCGTCAGCAGGGTGATTTCGTAATCAAAGTCCACGAAGCCTTCTATAATCACCCTGCCCTTACCGGCGCGGCCACCTGTCTGCGCATAATCCCACGCGGGCTCGATATCCTCGCGGGACCTGACCGTGCTCTGGCCCTTACCAGACGAACTCATCACCGGCTTTACCACCAGAGGTAACCCGATGGCATCGACTGCGGCGAGATAGTCCTCTTTCGATTCCGCGAACCGGTAAGGCGATGTGGCAAGCCCGAGCTCTTCCGCCGCCAGGCACCGGATGCCTTCCCGGTTCATGGTCAGGTTCACAGCACGCGCCGTGGGGATCACGTGATAGCCTTCCTGCTCCAGTGCTACTAACTCCGGCGTGGCAATGGCTTCTATCTCTGGAACAATCAGGTTCGGTTTTTCCGCTTCGATAATGCGTCGGAGCGCCTCACCGTCAAGCATATCGACAACGTGGCTCCGGTGGGCGACCTGCATGGCCGGCGCATTGGCGTAACGATCAACCGCGATGACCTCCACGCCAAATCGCTGAAGCTCAATAACCACTTCCTTGCCAAGCTCACCTGAGCCACAAAACAGTACTCTGAAGGCATTTTCTTTCAGCGGGGTACCTATCCGAACGGTGTCAGTCATGATCTTGCCTGCCTGTGATATTGATAAGTGCCCACTGTGTTAAATCAAAGCCTTGCGCTCTCGCTCGGCAACTTTTTGCAGCACTTTACGTCGTTCTTCGTTGCTCATTGAAGACCAGCGGGTAATTTCATCCCCGGTGCGGTGACAACCGACACACATGTCGTTGTCATCCAGTGCGCAAATGCTCACACAGGGCGAGCGTACCTTATCCGCGACTTTCATCCTGCTACCTCACCTCTTGCATAACCCATTACATGGCAGGCCGAAGGCCATCACTTTAACCTTTCCTGAGCTCTGCATCTAATGCCGGTTCCGTCACCGGCTCGCCCCAGGAATTCCCATGTACCAGTTCCGACAATGGCAAACGCGCGCGCCAGCCCTTTTTCTCAAGTTCGGGCTGATCAAGAAACTCGCTGACATAGCCAAGACACAAATAGGCCAACGGATATACGTGCTCTGGCAGGTTTAGCGCCCTGGCCAGTTTATTCTGATCGAGGATACTGACCCAGCCAGCGCCGATACCCTCTGCCCGTGCTGCCAGCCAGAAGTTCTGTACCGCCAGGCAGGTACTAAACAGATCCGTCTCCACGATCGAATTGCGACCCAGAACATGGGTGCCGCCGCGACTACGATCGCACGTTATGCAGAGATTCACGGGGCTTTCGAGAATGCCCTGCAGTTTGAGGCTCTTATATTGGGTATGACGCTCGCCCTCGTAGTTATCCGCCGCTTTCCTGTTTTCCTCTTCGAAAATCGAGAGAACGGCCCGGCGCACGTCCGTACTGTCAATCACGATAAAGTCCCAGGGCTGCATGAATCCCACGGAGGGCGCGTGATGCGCAGCACTTAGCAGGCGGGCGAGAACGTCCGGGGGAATGGGGTCGGGAAGAAACTGGGAGCGCACATCCCGTCGCTCGTGGATGGCGCGGTAGAGGCCTTGTGTTTCTTCCGCGCTGAACGGGCGATTCTGGTCTTTAACGTCACTTCTGTTGCTGTTCATAGGTTACCCCTGATGATCCCTGGTCAGTCCCAGCAGTGTGTTCAGCAACTCTGTATCCAGACACTCCTCCACCAGGTCCGCCAGCCGGTCCAGTTGCGCCAGCCGATGGGTCTTGTAATCCACCGCCTGACCTTGTCGACGCAACCCAGCCCACTGCAGTAGTTCACTGGACGCTTCTGCCTCGTCGAAAATACCGTGTACGTAGGTGCCCATTACCTGATTATCGTCACTGACAGCGCCATCGGGCAGGCAATCCAGCATCGCCAATGGG
The DNA here is from genome assembly GCA_033721715.1 of Marinobacter sp. Taxonomy (GTDB): domain Bacteria; phylum Pseudomonadota; class Gammaproteobacteria; order Pseudomonadales; family Oleiphilaceae; genus Marinobacter. Next base: position 2,203 of record JAWWAM010000247.1, on the reverse strand, counting down.
CGCTGCAGGGCCGGGCCGGTCGTAACGCCATTATGCATTTCGTACCCAGTAAACCTTGAGGCCCCCGTCCCAAGGTTGAGTACACCGGAAACCTCCTTCAGTTGTTTACCGGCGACCATACACGTGGTTATGTCCAACAGAGCCAACCCTTCGGTACAAGCGGCACCCCCTTCCAGACCATCGGGATCAAGGACTTCCCGGCCCAGCATCTGAAAGCCACCGCAGATGCCGAACACCTTGCCGCCATACCGCAAGTGCTTACGGATTGCCTCGGGCCAACCCTGGGCCTTGAGCCACTGAAGATCGTGGCAGGTGCTTTTACTACCGGGTAATACAATCAGATCTGCGGGAGGAATTGGCTGATCGGGGCCAATAAACTGCAGGTTGACCCCTGGATGCAAGCGCAGCGGGTCGAAGTCGTTGTGGTTGCTGATGCGCGGCAATACCGGGATGATTACGTTGAGCGCGCCCGCATCGCTGTTCCCGCTTGTACCAACACTGTCTTCGGCGTCAATCACCAGCCCATGCAGAAAGGGCAACACACCTGCCACAGGTTTGCCAGTGTGCTCAGCCAACCATTCCAGACCCGGCTCCAGCAGCGCCCTGTCACCCCGAAAGCGGTTGATGACAAACCCGCTGGTGCGCCCGCGCTCGCTCTCTGAGATCAGTTCCAGGGTGCCTACCAACTGGGCAAAAACCCCACCCTTGTCAATGTCACCAACGAGCAGCACCGGGCAGTCCGCCGCTTCGGCAAATCCCATGTTGGCGATGTCGTTGGTACGCAGGTTTATTTCCGCCGGGCTGCCGGCGCCCTCGGCGATGATAATATCGTATCGTGCGCTCAGATCCCGCCACGCCTCCATCACCGAGGCCATCGCCTCTGCCTTATAGGCGTGGTAATCGAGCGCATCCATATTGCCATGGACCCTGCCCCGCAGGATCACCTGGGCACCACGGTCACTCTGCGGCTTGAGCAGCACCGGGTTCATGTCGCTGTGGGGCTCCAGACCACAGGCCAGCGCCTGTAGCGCGGTGGAGCGGCCGATTTCACCGCCATCCACAGTCACTGCACTGTTCAGGGCCATGTTCTGTGGCTTGAACGGGGCCACGGAAACACCCTGCCGTGCCAGCCATCGGCACAGAGCAGCCACTACCGTGGTCTTGCCGGCATCGGAGGTGGTGCCCTGTATCATCAGCGTGGTCATGGGTTCCTGCCTGTTACAGTTCTACGCCTTTCTGGGCTTTCACGCCCTGATCCTTGAAGGCATGTTTCACCACACCCATTTCCGTAACTGTGTCTGCGAGGTCTATCAGTTCTGCCGGCGCAGAGCGACCGGTAATCACCACATGCTGCATCTCCGGCCGCCCCTGCAAGTCATCCAGCACCCGGTCCAGGTCGATGTAATCGTACTTCAGGGCGATGTTGAGTTCGTCCAGCAGAATCAGATCGTAGCTTTCGTCTTTAAGCATGGCGGCGGCCACGTCCCAGGCGGCACTGGCGGCTTCCACATCCTGCTCGCGGTTCTTGGTCTCCCAGGTATAGCCCTGGCCCATCACGTGGTAGTCCACATTGGGCAGATCCCGGAAGAAGGCTTCTTCACCGGTGCTGAAAGCACCCTTGATGAACTGGACAATGCCTACCTTCATGCCGTGGCCCAGTGCGCGGGCCACCATGCCAAAGCCGGAACTGCTCTTGCCTTTGCCGGGGCCGGTCAGCACCAACAGCACGCCCTGCTCTTTCTGGGCGCGAGCAATACGCTCCTGCATGATTTTCTGTTTGGCGTCCATGCGACGGGCATGGCGTTCAGGATTTTTGGCGCGTTCACGCATTGTCAGGCTCCTTGTCTGTGAGCGGGTGAAAGGCCTGCCCGCGAAAAATTCCGGCCACCAACTCAGGGGCAGACGGGAAATAACCATGGAAGTAGCTGGCCACTAATCCATTGTGGCTATACACCGGTTCCGCTTCCGTGCCGGCGATCTTCCGGGTTCTGGCCAGAGGCTGCCATTCCGTCTCCAGTCGGGAGTGATGATAGGTATGGCCCCGCAACTGCCCCTGCTCGGTGTTCAGGCTCTGCAGACCCAATGCCTGCAATCGGCCGGCCATGCTGGCCCGCCCCGGCATCAACCCCAGCAGTTTGTGCACCTGGCCGTCGTGATCCATCAGTTCGTCTACACAGGCCATCAGGCCACCGCATTCCGCCAG
>JAWWAM010000246.1:0-4854 GCA_033721715.1 Marinobacter sp. | reverse complement strand
GAGGCTACACGGCGCCTGCGCCGCTGGGAGAAAGACCATAACCGCAGCCCCGTGCCCGTGGTGGCTTTGACAGCCAGTGCCATGGAGAAGGACGAGGAGCGCTGTCGCGAGGCAGGTATGGATTCTTTTGTTGCCAAGCCTGTCAATATTGAAATGCTGCGGGCGGTTCTGGAACAATACTGCAAGGCGTCCGCATCCACCTGAATATGTCACAAGGCCCCCATGAACGTAGAATGCCCCACCTGTAAGAAATCCGTGGAATGGAACGAAAGCAATCCTTTTCGCCCTTTCTGCTCAGAACGCTGTAAACTGATTGATCTTGGCGCCTGGGCCAACGAAGAATACCGCGTGCCAGCGGAAAACGCTTCACCGGACGACCTCGACCAGGGCGGTGAAACAACCAATCACTGAAGACCCGGATTAACCACCCCTTACCCCATTTTAAGTTGAGCCTCCCGCGTCTGGCCGTTACTATTCAGGCAGTTAACCCGTTGTTCAGGCGGGTAAGAGCCGATCCGATTACATTCAATCAATGAAAAGGTAGAAGAATGAAAGCGTACCGTATTCCTTTTATCGTTCTGTCCCTTGCCGCAGCTCCTGTTTACGCGGCCGATGCGGATCTGAGCCTGACCAACGACTCCGTAAAGGGCCAGGTGAACTTTTTCGGCCCCAATTCTGATATCCAGGTGGGTACCGGCTACACCTATCACGAAGGCAGCCGCCATATTGGCAACGTGGATTTCCACGCCCAGGGCCGCACGGCGCTTGGCAACCTGCCTACAACCGCCGGCATCGGTGTGCGCGCCATCGGGTGGGACGACGATCGTCTGGACGGCGGCGCTGTTGCTCTTGGCGGGTTCGCCACGGTGAATGTGCCCGACGTTCCCGGCCTTTCCTTCACTGGCGGGCTTCACTATGCACCAAGCATTCTGTCGTTCGGTGACTCAGACGACCTGACCAGCGTTGAGTTGCGTGGCAGCTACCGGGTTATCCGTAACGCGGAACTCTTTGCCGGTTACCGCTATCTGAATACTGATTTTGAAGGGCCCGGTGACCTCAACCTGGATGAAGGTGTGATGGCCGGCATGAAGATCTTCTTCTGATCTGCCCCTGACCATCTGACAAGTTACCCGCCGGTTCCTCTACCGGCGGGGTTAACACCACTGAATTCGTGCCCTGCCTCACTCTTTGCACTTATCCAACTTGGTAAACTTCCCGCTCACGTTTCGGGAATGGTTTATCGGCATGGACAACCTCTTTTTACAAACCACCAGGCGAGCCCTTCTGGCCTTGTCCGCAGCTTCCGTACTCTCCCTCACCAGCGGTTGCGGCGGTGGTGATGATGCCATTGACGAGGCCAGAGACAGTGAAAACAGCTTCCCCCCGGCCAAGAACGCCAATGACGATTTCACCTCCGGGACCACCGGCGATTCCAGCGATTCGTCCGGTCTGGAGCGCAATCAGGTCCGGGTAACCATGGAGGTTCCGGAATCCGTGGCGCCCGAGGGCGAGGCCACCCGGCGCAACCTCAGAATTGTTGAGCCGGACACCGTCACGGTCTACCGGACTGACCAGTCGCTCCGCAACCTTGCCTCTGTGGACACCCGCTCCCGCACCGAAGACACCGGGCGCACCGTGATCACCTTTGAGGATGGCCTGCCTCTGGGCCCGGACGTGGTTATCGAGGCCACCTACGGCAACACCCGCCTCCGGGCCCTGGCCGCCGATGCGGACCGGGACGTAAAAGTGAATCCGTTCTCGGAATACCTGGTAGTCAATGCCCTGGGCAACTACACCTCCGGAGAATTCAGTCGGATTATGGAGTGTGTGAACGACACCAACAGCACTCTGTGTCTGAACAAGTATGTATGGTCCACCCTTGCTGACCAGGTTCACGATTTTGAAATTGATATTCCCGACAACCTGGGGGCTCAGGGAGCATTAACACTTCTGGAAGAGCGGGGAGACTTTGCGGGGTACGTGGCCTCCATGGCGGATCTGGCCCTGCTGGATGAGGATTCCTCCGGCAAAATTGAAGCCAGCTCAGCGGATTATCACTCGGTCTTCTGGGGCATAGAACTGGGCCAGACCTTCCGGGAGTCGAGCCTTGCTGGCTCCGGTCAGTGGGGCGTGCGCCTTGCCCGAGAGGAGACGGTTACCGACCAGAATGGCACCGGCTATGTCTATCCTGGCCTTACGCTGACGTCCTTCGATGCCTTCAACATCAAGGTAACGTCCCTGGCCAGCGATATCCCCTATGACCGGAAGACACTGGTACACCGGAATGACAACGAATTTTTTGACCGTGCAGACTGGGAACTGAACACCCACGCCTCGTCCCCCGGAGCCGCAACCCTCAAAGATGATATTCGCCTCGTGGCCGGTCGCGCCCTCTTCCAGAGCATTACCGGGCGCGGCAGTTCGGAAATCATCGGCTGGACCCGTAACCCTTATCACATGGACGCCTATGTGGGAGGCGGCAGCGAGCAGCCTGACAGAGTGCTCAGTGGCTATTTTACCGCGGGAAAAGCCATTGAACTACGGTCGGAAGGGGGCGAACTCAAGCGGGAGCGCACCCTGGAAAACCACTATCTGTCGGTGTTCGAACTGAATATGCTGCGCTCAGAGGGGTTTGACCGCCGGGCGTCGCTGGACGGCAAGAATTACAACGTGGTGTACCTGGCCACCCGCATGGGCGATGAAAGTCAGCCCATGGTGGCAGAAAGCGGGATCGGCAACTGGCAGATCGGCGGCCAGACCGTCTCCCAGTCCACAACGACCATCGCACTTCAGCGAGACAATACCGGCACAGTCTCCCTCGCGCCAGGAACCCGCAATGCCAGCTGGGTAATCAGTGAACGTCCCTCGAGGGTGTGGGACCCCAATACTGGCAACCGCATTGTCAGCAACGGTCGCCTGAATCTGGACACAAACAACGCTTCTGGCCTTGACGAGATACCTGACATTGCCATCGGTGCTTCCACCCCGGATGGCAGCCTTATGGGTTTCAATCTGGACACCAACGCCATCGGCGATGGCCTGTTAGTCGCGGCCGAGCAGGCCAACACCGCCCCCCCAACCAGCGGCCGCTACCGCTTGCAAGGCGCAAGCCTGGGCATGTCCCCCTCCACCAATCGGCTGGCCCATCTCGACAACGCCCTTCTGGTGATTGAATCTTCCGGCAGTGCCCGTCTGGAGGATCGACGGCTTGATGTTACCCATCAGGTGAATGCGGAAACCGTCTCCGTGCCGCAAACCATAGTACCCGCCGAGGCTTCTCTCACCTACAGTGCGAACACCAATGGCACTGCAACGTTTACCGGGGACACCCTGATGTTGAACGGTTTTTTTACGGGTGATCAGGATCAGTTTTTTCTCCAGTTGAGAGAGACCGACGGACAGGAAGAGGTTCTGGGACTGGTAATGGCGACCCGCCTGCCCGAGTGAGCAGCACCAAACCACACAGGCAACGTGCTCGTATAACCTGTTATAATCACTGTCATATCGATTGTAACGAGAGGTTGTATGTCTTCTGGTATCCGGGTGTTGTTGCTGATAGTTCCGATGGTGGTTTTTGGCTTCTGGGGAGCTATGCACACACCGGACCCCGATCTTGACCAGGAGAAGGGTGACGCCGCCGACGTGGCTCTGGCCAAATTGCCACCCCTGCCCCGCTGGTCCGGGACTGACCTGCCGGACTTCTCCACGTATCGCGATACTACGGAGAAAAAGGCAGCCTTCTTTGCGTTTCTCTACCCCCGCATCGTGCTGGCCAACTCTCGCATACTTATCGAGCGGGAGTACCTGCGCAGCCTCTCTGGCAAAGAAAGCCTCACCAAATCAGAGCTGACCTGGTTGAAAAACCAGGCCGAGCGTTTGCGGGTGGATGAGGAACCCGGCAGCCCGGACATGTTCCGGCGGCTTGAATATCGCCTCGACGTAATCCCCCCCTCACTGGTCATGGCGCAGGCAGCCAACGAATCCGCCTGGGGAACGTCTCGGTTCGCCCGTCGGGGTAACAACCTGTTTGGCCAATGGTGTTTCTCGAAAGGCTGCGGCATCGTGCCGCAAAGCCGGGTGGAGGGGGCCAGCCATGAAGTGGCAAGCTTCAGTTCCCCATACGTTTCGGTGCGCTCCTACATTCAGAACCTGAACCGTCATCCCGCCTATCAGAAGCTCAGAGACATCCGCCTTGAGGCTCGTACCAACGGCACTTACCCCAGTGGTTCAGGCCTCGCGGCAGGGCTGCTCGACTATTCCGAGCGCGGTGAAGAATACGTGAATGAAATAAGAAGCATGATCCGCCATAACAATCTGACCTACTACGACGAAAAGTTTCGTAGTGTTCGCGATAGCAGCCAACAGCAGTTGCTGAAACTTGCTTCAGCCAGCAAGGAAGAAGCCCTTCTGCCTGGCAGCAAAAATAAAGCAAACGGCAGCGAAAGCTAATCGCCCTGCCACCCGATAACCAACCAGATTCGTATTCCGGAGACAGCTGTCGATGCTCAGTTTTTTGCCTGCACCGGTCAAAGGTGTGCTTGCAATAGTGCTTGTTCTGCTCAATACATTGTGGCTCTTCCCGATCCTGATGGTCTTTGCGATTATCAAACTGGTACTTCCGGCCGCCCCCATCCGCAAGGGGTGCACCATTGTTCTCAATCGCATAGCCTGGTTATGGATCGGCTTCAACAACGTGCTGGCCGATGTGCTGCACAATATCGAGTGGGACATCCGCGGGGCGGACGGCCTGAGCCGGGAGCACTGGTATTTTGTAACCTGTAACCACCAGAGCTGGGCCGACATTCCAGCTATTCAGCATGTACTGAACAGCCGCATCCCACTGCTCAAGTTCTT
>JAWWAM010000245.1:0-4878 GCA_033721715.1 Marinobacter sp. | reverse complement strand
GTGGGGGCGATTCGCTGTGCCCTGGATACCTGAAGTGGCAATGAACGGAACGACAGGAGGCAGACCATGAGAAAACCCATTCTGATTGCAAACTGGAAAATGAACGGCAGCCTGCACGCCAACCAGGCACTGCTGGTGCGTTTGCTCGCCAGGTTCAGGCCTTTCCGGAAAGCCATTGATATGGCGATCTGCCCGCCATTCCCTTACCTCTTCCAGGTTCGGGATCTGCTTGGATATACCGGAATATCTCTCGGCGCCCAGAATGCCAGCTCTGAACCTTCGGGGGCCCACACCGGTGAGGTGAGCGCAACCATGCTCAAGGAAATGGGCTGCCGGTATGTGCTTGTCGGCCATTCAGAGCGCCGGTCGCTGTATCACGAGTCTAACGGCAATGTAGCTGCGCGTTTCCGGCAGGTGCGCGCCGCCGGCATGAGCCCGGTTCTGTGTTTGGGTGAGACCCTGGAAGAGCGGGAGCAGGGGATGGCAATGGCGGCGATCGAGAGCCAGTTGCAGGCGGTTATCGACAATAACGGAGTGGCAGGCCTTGGTGACAGTATTCTTGCCTACGAGCCGGTCTGGGCCATTGGTAGCGGCAGGACAGCGACTCCTGAACAGGTGTCAGACACCCACCGGGCCATCCGTCAGTTCCTGGAAAGCAATGAGGCAGGTCTGGGAGAAACCACTCGAATCGTTTATGGGGGAAGTGTCAAGGCAGGCAATGCAGCAGAACTGTTTCAGTCTCCACAGGTAGACGGTGGGCTGATCGGCGGAGCCTCCCTGCAGGCTGAGGAATTCTCTGACATTGGGGCTGCACTGGCAGACACCGTCGCGGAATCTGATAGCGAGTGCGACGTACTGGACTAACTGGAGGATAGGCTTTTGGATATGGCAGCACGTATGCGTGATTTTTTCCCCGTCCTCGGGGACGTTCCGGAGAAGTTCCGGCCTGGCAAGGGAGTTGTCCTCGACCACTACCTGTTGTCCGGGCTGATGAAGCCCTGGCAGGGCGGGTACGCCGAAGTCGTGAGCCCGATATGTCTGCGCGGCGACAATGACCAGCCGCAGGCGCTGGTTATTGGACGGACCCCACTGATGAACAAAGAGCATGCGTTAGCGGCACTGGATTCCGCGGTGGAAGCTTACGGGCAGGGCAGTGGCTACTGGCCTGGGTTGTCGGTGGAAGAGCGGATCGGGCACGTGGAAGCCTTCCTGAAAGCAATGCGCGTCCAGCGTGAGGCGGTGGTTGAGCTGTTGATGTGGGAAATCGGCAAGAGCTACAACGATTCCTGCAAAGAATTTGACCGGACCTGCGATTACATCGCCCATACCATTCATGAACTGAAGGACCTGGAACGCCGGTCCAACAGATTTGAGCTGGTGGGTGGCGTCGTGGCGCAGACCCGGCGCCTTCCGGTGGGGGTTGCGCTGTGTATGGGGCCATTCAACTATCCCCTGAACGAAACCTTCACCACGCTGATTCCTGCCCTGATTATGGGAAATACGGTAGTGTTCAAGCCCGCAAAGTACGGCGTATTGCTCATGGGGCCCTTACTCAAAGCTTTCCAGGAGTGCTTTCCCCCGGGAGTCATCAATATCATCTTCGGCCGGGGCAGGGATACGGTCGGGCCGTTGATGGAAAGTGGCAAGGTCGACATGTTTGCCTTTATCGGCACCCACCGTGGCGCCTCCGCGCTCAAACAGATGCATCCGAAGCCCCATCGCCTGAAAGCTGTCCTGGGTCTGGACGCCAATAATCCGGGTATCGTGCTGCCGAATGCCGATCTGGATGAAGCTGTCCAGGAATGTGTCTCCGGAGCCCTCTCTTTCAACGGCCAGCGCTGCACCGCGCTCAAGTTGCTGTTCGTGCACGATAATGTGGCGGACGCCTTCGTGGAGAAACTGGGGGTGGCGGTTGATGAGCTGGTTTCTGGCATGCCCTGGGAGCCTGACGTATACCTGACCCCGCTTCCCGAACCAGGAAAGACAGAGTATCTCGGCGGTCTGGTCGATGACGCCCTCGCAGGAGGGGCGAAGATCTGTAACCGCAACGGGGGTGACATTCATGGCACCTACTTCCATCCGGCCGTACTTTACCCGGTCAGCGCTGATATGCGGGTGTTCCGGGAAGAGCAGTTCGGCCCGGTGGTCCCTGTGGTGCGTTACTCGGACATCGACGAGGTTGTTGATCACGTGCGGCAATCGGATTTTGGTCAACAATTGAGTGTGTTCGGGTCAGACCCGGAGCAGGTGGCCCACCTGGTGGACGTACTTGCCAACCAGGTAGGCCGGATCAACCTCAATGCGCAATGTCAGCGGGGGCCTGATACGCTTCCGTTCAATGGTCGCAAGGATTCGGCGGAAGGGACTCTGTCGGTGAGTGACGCCCTCAGGGTGTTCTCCATCCGAACCACCGTTGCCACCAAAGCGACGGAGCGTAACAAGGAACTGATCAACGATATTGTAAAGAGTCGGCACTCAGGATTTCTGACCACCGACTACATTCTCTAGGCTAGAGCGTCAGGGGTTGGCCTGCCTCCTTGCGGCGGGCTTCCCATTCCTCACGAGTCTGTGCCGCTTCGTCTCCCGGCATGGAATCGATGATCTCGAAATAGTCGCTCGAATAGTCGTCGTCCATGATCTCGTTGCGGGGCTTTACCTTTACCACGTAGACAGTCTGTACGTTCTGGTGGTCAAATTTCCGCCAGTACTGCTCGTCTTTCAGGAACGTATACCTGTGACCTTCCAGTGCGCGGATGACCTGGCTGGTATCGGTGGTGCCAGCGCGCTCCACAGCTTCCTTGTATTGATAGACAATGCTGTAGGCAGAAGCCGCGGCAGTGGAAGGACGCATTTCGTAGCGACTGGAGAAGGCTTCCACAAATTCCTTGCCCCTTGGGTAGTCGTACTGATACGGCACACTCCACACCCAGGGAGCGCCACCGACAACTCCTTCCATGATGGTTGGTCCCACCTGGCGAGCCATTCCGAGGGTCAGGTTGGGAACCACCACCTGCATTTTTTTCGTCAGGCCCATCTCATAGGCGACGTTCAGCGCACGCACCATGTCGTCGCCGAACAGCACCATCATCAGCACCTTGGCATCGCTTTGTTCAGCCTGCTCCAGAGCCTTGCGGAAGTCTGTGATCAGCGCCCGTGGAAAGGGTGTTTTGACACCCTGATGCGCGCCAGTGTCATCGGTGCCAGTGAATTTCCTGACTGACTCTTCCACGGACCAGCCCCAGGTGTAGTCAGCGGTGATGTAGAAGTACTCGTCGTTGGAATGCTGGGTAGTGAGGTATTTGCTAAGTGCTTTGGCCGTCATCCAGGCATTGTAGGGTTCGCGGAACATGTGGCGGTGGCCGGCGGCGCCGGTGGTGGCGTTGGAGTAGGTCAGGGTGCCGAAGTAGATGCGGTCTCTGTCTCTCGCAGCTCTGCCTGAGGATATGGCGACGGCGCTGGAAACCCCACCGAACACCATATGTACACCTTCACGGTCGATCAGTTCAGCGGTGTTTTTGGCTCCCTTGTCCGGCTCGCCCGAGGTGTTTCGTATCACCAGTTCCAGGTCGCGCCCCATGACTCCGCCGGCCTTGTTGATTTCATCAACGGCCAGAAACGCCCCCAGACGTTGTTGCAGGCCCTGATCCTTGTATCGTCCGGTTTGGGGGTAGTTGAGCCCGATTTTAAGGGATTCCGCTGCTACGGTCGTGGTTACAAGCAGAGTGAGTAAGAGAGAAACAAATAGCTTCTTGCAGAGCATCGACGAAGGTCTCCGTGATCGCGCCGTGCTGCTAAACACTGGCACCTGAATATTGTTTTTATAAAGCATGAGCAGTGTCGCGGGAGTCTGCTGAAGCAACAATGATACTAAAGTGGAAATTGTGTAACGATTTGTCAGGTTTTGATGGCGGTCACGCAACGCGCGCTTGTCAGGCAACCGCGGTATTGCGTACAGACTCCAGGAGCCGATACCAGATTGGACGGGGCAGGGCGTACCGGGCGCCCTGGAGGGCTGAGTGGATCCTGTCAGGATTCATGGAACCCAGAACGGGCACCGGCGTTCCCGGAATCTGACGCAGCCATGCGATGGCGAGTCCGGTCTCATCCAGGCCGGTTTCCTCCCGCATCCGGTCGAGAATATCGGCTGGAATCCGGTCGGCCAGCCCCCCGCCACCGAGCGGAGACCACGCCAGCCAGCGCAGACCATCGGCCAGGTGAGCCTCCAGCGTGCCGTCGAATAACGGATCCGTATGGGCGAGGGACAACTGGCTCTGGTTACAGGCTAATGGGAGTGCGGTGTTGGCGGCCAGCCATCGCCACTGTTCAGGAAGGAAATTGGAGACGCCTATCTGGCGTACCTTACCCGCTGACACTGCGCGTTCTAGCGCGCAGGCAACATCTTCCACCTGCATCAGCGGATCTGGGCGGTGGATCAGGAAGGTATCAATCTGCTCCACCCCAAGTGAGGCAAGGGCACGGTCGATGGCCATTTCGAGGTAACCGGCTTCGGCCCGGTAGTGCTTCACCTGCCATGGTGAACGGTCCAGGCTTGCCGGCACAATGCCGGCCTTGGTGATGATCCGCACGTCTCTGGCAAGCAGGGGGTGGGCCCGTAACGCATCGCCGAACAGCCGTTCACACTCACCCCCGCCATAGATGTCGGCGTGATCGAACACGGTCAGGCTTTCCTCCAGCCGTGCGGCAATCCAGTCGGCCAGCCTGGCCGGTCTGGTGAGTTCCGGATGGTCATGAAGGCGCATCATCCCAAGAATCAGGGGCGTTTCCGGTGTGAATCCTGTTGTTGGGGTGCTTTGCACGGTTACTCCTTGCCGAAGGCGATGACTACGCGGTCTTCACCATGAATTCGTGAAAAAACAT
>JAWWAM010000244.1:0-4882 GCA_033721715.1 Marinobacter sp. | reverse complement strand
TATGATGGAGCAGTATTGTGCTCCATTTGCCACAGGAGGTGTTCCGTGAGCTCGTCGGTAAACCGTGTTTTCCCTGCCACTCGTCTGCGTCGCAACCGGGTTGCCAGTTTTTCTCGTCGGCTGGTGCGGGAAAATCAGCTCGGTGCTGATAACCTGATTTTCCCGGTTTTCGTGCTGGAGGGTGATGGGCAGCGTGAAGCCGTGCCTTCGATGCCTGGAGTGGAACGCCTGAGCATTGATTTGCTGGTGGAGCTGGCAACGGAACTGGTCGACCTGGGCATTCCGGCAGTCGCGTTGTTTCCGGTGGTCCCGGCAGAGCACAAGAACCTGTCGGGCTCGGGCGCCTGGGACGCTGATGGACTTGCTCAACGGGCCGTGCGAGCCCTGAAAAAGGCCCAGCCTGAACTGGGTGTTATTACCGATGTGGCGCTGGACCCGTTCACCACCCATGGTCAGGATGGCATCATCGATAATGACGGGTACGTGCTGAATGACGTGACCGTGGAGGCACTGGTCAACCAGGCGTTGTCCCATGCAGATGCGGGAGCGGATATCGTGGCTCCCTCGGATATGATGGATGGTCGGGTTGCAGCCATCCGGGAGGCCCTGGAGTCTGCCGGCTATGTGAATACAAGGATTCTGGCCTATTCTGCAAAGTATGCCTCCAGCTATTACGGGCCTTTCAGGGATGCGGTAGGTTCTGCCGGGAATCTGGGCAAGGGTAACAAGGCCACCTATCAGATGGACCCGGGCAACAGCGACGAAGCACTACACGAAGTGGCCATGGATATCGCCGAGGGGGCGGACATGGTGATGATCAAGCCGGGTATGCCGTACCTGGATATCGTCCACCGGGTAAAGCACGAGCTGCAGGTGCCAACGTTTGTTTACCAGGTCAGTGGTGAGTACGCCATGCACATGGCAGCGGCGGAAAATGGCTGGCTTGATGGTGATGCCGTAATGATGGAAAGCCTGATGGCCATGCGCCGTGCGGGTGCCGACGCCATTCTTACCTATTTTGCCGTCAGGGCAGCCCGGTTGATGCGCAGTAGCCGCACCTGACAGGCGCCAGTCACAATCAGGGTGCTGTACCGGCGCCCTGGCAATGGAAACAGTCAGCAATGAGTACCGATTCTGCAAATAACCTGAAAGCCGTCGACGACAAGAACGTACCGGCGCCGGTGGAAGTGCCGGCCCCCGACAATGACGTTGATGTGGCCGCCCAGGAGAATTACTTCAACCGCGAACTGAGCCAGCTTCAGTTCAACTACCGCGTGCTTAAGCAGGCCCTGGACACCACCCATCCGCTGATCAACCGGCTGATGTTCTGTTGCATTTTCAGCAGCAACATGGACGAGTTCTTCGAGATCCGTGTGGCCGGCCTGCGCCAGCAGATCAAATACGGCCGGGAAACCCTGGGCTCCGATGGCATGATGCCGGAACAGGTGCTGGGCGAAATCAGCCGCGTCGCTCACGAGTACATCCGGGAACAGTACGACATTCTCAACAATGTACTGATTCCCGAGATGGAGCAGGAGAATATACATTTTGTCCGTCGTCGTGAGTGGACAGAGGCTCAGGCGGACTGGGTGCGCCGGTATTTCGACGAGGAAATTCTGCCCGTTGTCAGCCCCATCGGACTTGACCCGTCACATCCGTTCCCGCGGCTGGTGAACAAGAGCCTGAACTTCATTGTCGAACTGGACGGCAAGGACGCCTTCGGCCGGGAAACCGGTATGGCCATTGTGCCGGCGCCCCGATCCTTACCACGCCTGGTGCGTTTACCGGATGATGTTTGCAACGGAGGCGATAACCTGGTGTTCCTGTCCTCGATGATTCACGCCCACGCCGATGAGCTATTCCCGGGGATGGAGGTGAAAGGCTGCTATCAGTTCCGCCTGACGCGCAACGCCGACCTCGAGCTGGAAGATGATCTCGAAGACCTGGCCTCCGCCCTGCGCGGCGAGCTTCTGAGCCGTCGCTTTGGTGATGGTGTGCGGCTGGAAGTCGCAGACAATTGTCCGGAAGAACTGGTTCATTTCCTGCTGCGTGAGTTTGGTCTTACGGATCGGGACCTTTATCAGGTGCACGGGCCGGTTAACCTCACCCGCCTGATGGCGGTGGGCGGTCTGGTGGATCGTCAGGACCTGACCTATTCCGGGTTTTCGCCATCGATTCCGCGCCAGATACGCTCCAAAGAGACGATGTTTGACGCCATTCGCAAACGGCCGCTGCTTTTGTTGCACCCTTTTGAAAACTTCAGCCCGGTGGTGGATTTGTTGCGTCAGGCCGCCAAGGATCCGCAGGTGCTGGCCATTCGGCAGACCCTGTACCGTACCGGTGCCGATTCAGAAATTGTTGAAGCGTTGATGGACGCGGCCCGTCGAGGCAAGGAGGTGACCGCCATTATCGAACTCAGGGCCCGTTTCAGCGAAGCGGAGAACCTGGAACTGGCCAGTCGCCTGCAGGAGGCGGGGGTTATCGTGGTTTATGGGGTGGTGGGCTACAAAACCCACGCCAAGATGATCCTGATTGTGCGGCGCGAAGAAGGAAAGCTGCGGCGCTACGTACACCTGGGCACGGGTAACTACCATGCCGGGAACGCCCGGCTGTATACCGATTACAGTTTCATGACCTGTGATGAGTCGATTGGTGACGACGTCAACAAACTGTTCCAGCAGCTTACGGGGATGGGCAAGGCCCTGAAGATCAAGAAGCTGTTCCACTCCCCATTTACACTGCACAGCCGTTTGCTCGGGCTGGTAGACCGGGAAGCGGAATTGGGTGAAAAAGGGCGTATTATTCTCAAATTCAACGCCCTCACCGAGCGCGAACTCATCAAGGCGCTTTACCGGGCGTCACGGGCCGGGGTGAAGATAGACCTGATCATTCGCGGTATCTGTTGCCTGCGGCCGGAAGTACCGGGGCTGTCGGATAATATCCGCGTCCGGTCCATCATCGGGCGATTCCTGGAGCATACCCGGGTTTACTACTTCGGCAACAACGGCCGCCCTGAAGTCTATGGCTCCAGTGCGGACGGCATGGAGCGCAACCTGCTGAGTCGGGTTGAAACCGCCTTTCCAATCGAAGATCCGGCCCTGATCGCGCGGGTGCGTGAAGATCTGGATACCTACCTGGCGGATAATTGCCAATCGTGGGTATTGCAGCCCGACGGCAGTTACATTCAGAATCAGCCGGCAGAAAACGAAGACCGTCTGGCATCGCAACTGGTTCTGCTGGAACGCCTAACCGGTAAATAATGATCACCCGTCCGCCCGGCAACCTTTGTTCCGGGGCTCGTGGGTGTTGCAGTGGAGAACAGGCAGTTGAAAAAACAATGGATGGTTGCCGGTGCGGCTGTGCTGGCGGTTGGTGTAGTCGCCCCCTGGTTGGTGGGCTATGTAACAGAACAGCAGTGGCAGGCCGTTACCACAGAAGTGAATCACGCCCAGCCGCTGTTCCAGCTGGAAACGCGGGATTACAACCGGGGTTATCTGGGTGCTGATTTTACCGGCACCCTCTCGGTTCAGCACCCGGAGACCGGCGAAGAGCATGAGTTCGATTACCAGGCGCGGGTGAGCCACGGCGTCACCGGGAGCCTGCTGGACTTTTCACCGGCCAGTGAGCTTGGTTCCGAGGTCGAGAAAGTCTTTCCGGATGAGAAGCCGAAGCTGACGCTTGAAACCCGTCTTTGGGGCACGGCAATCGTTGAGCTGTCCGTGCCGGCGATAAGCGTCATCAATGAGGAGACCGGCGAGTCCTTCGATATGTCGGAAAGCTACAGCCGCGCCAAAATCACGGACAACGGCTCCCAGGCCGACATTCTCATGCTCTGGCCGGGAGCCATAATCCGGGCACCGGATCTTCGCATCAGTATCGAAGATTTCCGCTTTGAGCAGACCATGGAACATCTCACCGGGGATGTCTGGGTGGGTGACGGCGATATGTCCTTGAGTGGTTTTGAAATGGCCGCGCGGGACGAGCCCACACTGCGGTTTGACGACCTGGCCATCCGTAGCGAGACGTTTACCGAGGAGGAGGGCGACAGCATTGGCTCGGAGACGGTCATGACCCTGGACACTGTCACCGCAGACGATACGAACTTCGGCCCCCATCGCATGGAATTCGTCTTCCGCGGTCTGGATGTGCAGAGCTGGAATGACCTGACTACAGCGATGACGGAGATGCAGACCGCTGCCCTGACCGCTTCCGGCAATGATTCCCGTGCCGTTATGCAGCAACAGATGGCCTCTATGACCCGTATCAATCAGGCATTGCTGGGTCTTGCCGGGGAAGGTTTCACGTTTGGCTTTCCGGAGTTGTCGTTTGCCACACCGCATGGGCCGGTGAACGGTGAGATCATGGTGCAGCATCCGTCTTTGTCAGAGGACGAGAAGGATCAGATGATGATGGTGATGCAGCGGCTGACGGGCAATCTGGACCTGAGTATGCCACTGGCGCTGGTAGAACAGTATCCGGAGCTGGGAATGCAGGTAGCGCCGCTGATAAAACAGGGGATGGTGGTGCAGGAAGGAGACCGTGTGCGGGTTCAGGGCAAACTGGAAGACCTTGCTCTGGACATTAACGGCAACCTCATCCCGTTACCGCCGCTGTTCTGATTTTTCCGGACTGCTGCCCCTTTGAGGGCAGCAGGTGCTTTCTCTCCCTTTATTCAATGCTTGCCAAACTTTTCCTTGAGTGCCGCTTCCACGGCCGGGTCGACAAATTCTGATATATCCCCTCCCAGAGAGGCAATTTCCCGGATCAGGGTGGAAGAGATATAGGACAGGTGGTTGGCCGGTGTCAGGAAAATACTCTCCACTTCCGGTGCCAGGCGTCGGTTCATGTCAGCAAGCTGGAACTCGTATTCGAAGTCCGAGAC
>JAWWAM010000243.1:0-4883 GCA_033721715.1 Marinobacter sp. | reverse complement strand
TCTCCAGAGATTTCTTTTTGTTGGTTATGCCAATGCTAGAGGTTTGCCAACCTTGCACAATGCTACCTGAGAGCCGGGGGCGTGCTACTTTGTGAGGAGAAATGAAGGAAGGTTACTGGCGTAGATAGTTGCTCAGGTAAGACGTATCACCCTTGCCATCAAGCGACGCCAGTCTATGGGCAGGCTCTTTTCCAGTGCCGCCAGTACAGGGTCTTTGGCGTTCAGCGCTTCAAAGGGGCCTTTGCTGGCAAAAATCACCGTGTTGTTGGTTTTACTCTTGAACAGCAGCAGCGCAGCAAACTCGCCCCTGAGCTGGCGGAAAAACGGCCCGTTGATGTCCGGTGTGCGGTGGTAGTTGATGGAAAGCCAGCCGCTGTCGCTCAGTACACGGCTGCATTGTCTGATAAACTCACGCTGGGCCTGTGTGGGGCTCATGCGGTCGGAACTGTACATGTCGGAGAGGATTAGATCCGTACTGCTGTCTGGAGCCTGGCCCAGTTTATCCCTGGCGTCACCAATGGTGACGGTGAAGTTGGCGGGTTGCGGCAGGCTGAAGTACTCGCGGGCAACTTGCAGAACGCTGGGTCGCAGTTCCACGGCATGAACGTGGCAGTCGGCGAGCAGGTGCAACAGCGCACTGGCCATTACCCCACCACCCAGGCCCAGAACGGTTACGTGGGAAGGCTGTGCGAAGGCAACCGGTAGCAGCATTGCACGGCTGTATTCATGGACAGGGAGATGGGGCCTGCGGCGATCTATCTTGCTCTGTTCAAACACCGAATCAAAGGTCATGACCCGATGTTTGCGATAATCGATCACCAGAATGCCACCGAGTGCGTCCCGTGTGTAATGGATAATCTCGCCCTTCAAGGTGGGTGTCCTCGTGTGATCGCTGCGCCGCTATTCTGGGCATTTGCCCGCGGGTTCTCAAGCGGGATGACCACGCCGGGGCCAACCCGGCCATGAGTACAGGTGCGTTCAATGCTCTGGCCTGCCCCCTGGATGGTGATTCGCTGACCCAGGCCGGAGCCAGTTGGTGCTGCCCGGCAGGCCACAGCTTTGACGTTGCCCGCCAGGGCTACCTGCATCTGTTGCCGGTACAGAAAAAGCGTTCGCTGGACCCGGGTGACAGCAAGGCCATGGTTGCCGCCCGCCAGCGCTTCCTTAATGCCGGTTATTTTCAGCCTGTTGCCGAGGCGGTAAACGCCGCCGTGCTCAGAGACACCATTGGCACCAACCAGCCTCTGGCCTGTATGGATGCGGGTTGTGGCGAAGGCTATTACCTGCGCCAGCTGGCCGCAACAGACCTTCCGCTCTCGTTGATCGGACTGGATATTTCCAAATGGGCAACCCTGGCGGCTGCGAAGCAGGATAAACGCCCCCGGTGGGTGGTAGGCAGCAACGCCAATCTCCCGGTGTTGCCCGGAACCCTGGATGTGTTGCTGTGCCTGTTCGGTTTTCCCGTCTATTCCGAGTTTGCCCGCGTACTGAAAACCGGCGGAGTGCTGATCCAGGCCGATGCCGGCCCCAACCATCTGCGGGAACTGCGGGAGGTTATCTACCCCTCACTGAAGCCCGAGAAGACGCCGGCAGAACACGCACCCGAAGGCTTTTCGAGACTGGGCACGGAAACCGTCAGCTACCCCCTGACCCTGGACAGCCAGGACGCTATTGCTGACTTACTGGCCATGACGCCGCATCTGTACCGGGCGTCGGTTGAGGGGCGTGCGCGTGCCGAGGCACTGGTCACCCTGACGGTTACTGTCGAGGTGACGCTGCAACGCTTCGTCCGTCAGGCAGACCCTGCTACGACAACGCCCTGATAGCTTCCTCTGCCCCTTTGGAGATGGCAAGGTCCAGCGCGGAGTGGCCCTCCCCATCGACCAGAGCCTTCTGCGCCCCCGCTTCCAACAAGCACACGATCACCGCCCCCTGATTGGATCGGGCCGCAGCCATTAGCGGTGTTTGCAACTGATTATTGCGCAGGTCCGGATTTGCACCGTTTTCCAATAGCAAGCGGGCAGTGTCGGCGTGGCCGTTGCTGCAGGCCAGCATCAGCAGGGTGTCGCCGCCGCTGGTGCGCATGTCCACGGGGACACCCGCATTGAGCATAACGCTCAGTGGACCCGCGCCGCCATTCCGGGCCAGTTCAAAAAGCCCCTGGGCAAAGGCAATGGCGTCTTCATCCTGCTGGTTGTCGGGCCCCTGGGGGGTGCCTGGCTTGTCGTTGCTCATATTATTCCTCGGTTTCCGGCGAATCAGGGCAGACGGTATCATGCCCTGGCCCTGCTACGAATTGGACCTGTGCAGGGCACGGATCTGGACAGACCCACAACACCACTGTTAAAACCGTTATACACGGCAAGCAAAAACCATCAAAGGTACAGGAGAACAGGACGGTGAAAATCAAGGTTCGAGGAATTGAGGAAGACCAGCCAGTGCCGGAGAAGTTTGCGTTCGGCGTATACAGTGAACAGGACCACATGAGCTTTGGCCCCAATCGTAATCCGGAAGTGACCTGGGAAGAGGTGCCGGAAGGCACCAAAAGCTTTGTGGTGATGATGTTTGATCCCGACGTCCCCAGTGTTGCGGATGACGTCAATCAGGAGGGCAAAACGGTATCGAAAGACATTCCCCGTGTGGATTTCTTCCACTGGTTGCTGGTGGATGTGCCGGCGTCGATTTCCTGCATACCCGAAGGCGAAGACAGTGACGGGGTAATTCCCAAGGGCAAGGAACCAGGGCCTGGCCCGATCGGACTTCGTGGGGTGAACAATTACACCCAGTTCCTGGCTGGCAACCCGGACATGGCCGGCACCTACGCAGGTTACGATGGCCCCTGCCCGCCCTGGAATGACGAGATCATCCACCATTATCACTATGAGGTTCATGCGTTGGACGTTGACAGCCTGGGCCTTGACGGTGAGTTTGACGGCGCGGCCGTGCGGGAAGCCATGGCCGGCCATGTATTGGCCAGTGCAAGGGTAACCGGTACCTATACCCTTAACCCGGACTTGCGTTAATGTCGACAACTCAATAATGCCGAAAGCTCAATGAAAGTACCGGCCGGCTGGCTGTTCAGGCTGGGGCTGGCAGCTGCGGTTGCCTTGCTTATGGCAGCGCTCTGGCTGGTGCTCAGAGATCTGGGCATGCCAGCAAGCCTGTCCCCGGATGCCCTCTCGGCCTGGCTGAACGGGCAGGGTGTCTGGGGGCCGGTGTTCCTGTTTTTGATGATGGTGCTGGCAGTAGTGGTGGGGCCGATACCGACCCTGCCCGTCAGCGCCGCGTCGGGCCTCGCCTTTGGCATTCTGATGGGGACGTTGCTGGCAGCTGCCGGAGCTCTGACAGGGGCAATGATCGCGTTCTTTGTAGCCCGGTTGTTGGGGCGGGAAGCGCTGAAGCTAAAACTGTCGAGGAATCCAGTCTTTGCTTCCGATGGTTCCCAGCGACTCCTGTTCTGGACAGTCTTTCTGACCCGTCTGATCCCGCTTTTCTCCTTTGCCCTGATCAGTTATGCCGCCGGGGTAACGGCCATTCATGCCTGGCGGTTCGCGGTGGCCTCGTTGCTGGGCATGCTGCCAATGACGTTTGTATTTGCAGGGTTTGGTACCACATTCGAGCTGAATCCAGTGGTGACGGTGGCGTCTGCCGCCGTCATTCTGCTGGTGATGACTCTTCTGCCCTGGTATCTCACCCGCAGGCCGGACTCAAGTCTCTCCCGTTGGTTGCACCTTGGTCAGAAGCGCTAGATGTGTAGCAGATTCACTGATCGGCCCTTCAGACAGGGTTGGTGGCGAGGATTTTTTTCAGAAAATCCTTTGTCCGGGCATCCTTCGGGTTGTAGAAGATCTCGCTGGGTGGCCCCTGCTCCACGATGCGGCCACCGTCGATAAAGATCACCCGGTCGGCCACGTCCCGGGCGAATGACATCTCGTGGGTGACCACCATCATAGTCTGGCGTTCTGACGCCAGCTGCTTCATCAGCCCCAACACCTCTTCCACCCATTCCGGATCCAGCGACGATGTAGGCTCGTCAAACAGGATAACCTCGGCACCGGCAGCCATGGCGCGGCCAATGCCAACCCGCTGCTGCTGGCCGCCGGACATGGACGCGGGATAGGCATCCGCTTTTTCACCCAGGCCGATCTGATCAAGGATCTCCCGGGCCCTCCGGTATGCCTTTTCTTTGGGCCATTTATCCACCACCAGCAGGCGTTCGGCAATGTTCTGCAGGGCGGTCTTGTTGGCAAACAGCGCATAGTTCTGGAATACGAACGCGGTTCGTCGCCGCATGGAGAGGATCTCTGCCCGGCTGGCTTTTTTCACATCCACAGTGAGGTCCCCCACGGTCATGGTGCCGGCGGTGGGTTGTTCGAGGAAATTGATGCAGCGCAGCAGGGTGGACTTGCCAGTGCCCGAAGGCCCGATGATCACCACGATTTCGCCCTTCTCGATGGTAAGGTCGATGCCGTCGAGGACCACCGTTTTGCCGAAATGTTTGCTCAGTGAGTCCAGCTTGATCATCGGTTATAGGCCTTATTCAGGCGGATTTCCAGGTGGTTCTGAAGCTTGGAAAGCAGCTCGACCACGATCCAGTACATGATGGCGGCCACAATGAACGCTTCGAAATACAGGAAGCTGCCCGAGGCTTCTTTCTGGGTAGCCCCCATCAATTCCGTGACGCCCAGGGTAAAGGCCAGGGAGGTGGCCTTGATCATGTCGATGAAGTAGTTCATCAGTGTGGGCAACGCCACCCGTGTGGCCTGGGGCAGAACTATCCGCCGCATCATCTGGCCGTTGGTCATGCCGATCGACAGCGCCGCTTCGGTCTGGCTGCGGTCAACACCCACGATGGCGGCACGGATCGATTCGGCCATGTAGGC
>JAWWAM010000242.1:0-4922 GCA_033721715.1 Marinobacter sp. | reverse complement strand
CCGATCTGGCTCAGGGCGATGTTCTTGAAATCGGTCTCAATAGTGCCTGAGGCAGGCTGGTCGGTGGCGTCCACAGCCAGAAAACTGCTCCAGCTGCCCCCGGCAATATTGAAATCCAGTGGCTCGATCTGGAGCCTGCCTGAATCCAGGCTGGCGGACAGGTTCAGGTTCGTCAGCTCCGGCGCTTGCGGGAGCACAAGCGATTCCACCTGCAGGTTCAGCTCGCCATCGAATGCGCGCAACGCCGCTAGCGGTGAACCAGCCTCCTCCGACTCGGCATCGTCGTTTGATGACGAGTGGCGCCGGGACTCTTCCTCCGTAAATTGGGCAAGTTCAATGCGGTCCACCTCAAGGTCGACATTCACAACGGGCCGATCCGTAGTATGGAAGTGGAACTCGCCGCTCAGCTTGCTGACTCCAACCTCTCCATCGAGAGAGGTGACAGACCACAACTCCTCGTCCCGGGCCAACCGACCGGACAGCCGGTACCCGGGAAGGGGCGGCAAGGTAGCCCCGGTCCAGGCTTCCAGATCCTGGCCACCTTCGCCCTGAAGCACGAGGTTGCCGGTAAAGCTTGCCGGCGTCAGTAGCGCTCCCAATTGGGTATCCGCCCATGCGAGCAGTTCACCGCTTTGTGCCTGAGCCTGTAACCGATAGCTTGCAGCGCCTTTCGCGAGCTCCGGCAGCGGCGCGCCTTCGATGGTCATATCCAGCGGCTTGCCCAGGAAACTTCCGGTTATCGAGAGCACCGGTGTTCGCGCTTCTCCAGCCTGCTCCAGATTGAGGACCAGGTCACGGTAGGACGCCCGGACCAGATCAATGTCGAGGTGGTCCAGAAGCGTTCTCGCTTCCAGGGACGGAGCCTGCTGCATTTGGCTGAGGCTGAGTTCAAGTTCGGCGTCCAGGGGGCCCTGGCCATCCAGCGACAGGTGTTGCAGGTCGAGTTCCGCTTTCGCAGTAATGAGGTCGGCGTTGCTGACCAGGCGAGCCCTGGCTTCGCCACGACCCTGAGCCACATTAAAACTCAGCGTCTCCAGCGCCAGCTCGTGCCGGCCCGGGTGCAGCCTGGCCTCAACATTGGTGAACGTTGTCGGCTCCAGGATGAGCTCATCGACAGCGAGGTGGATGTTCCCCTGCAGGTCTGGCAGCACGGGTATGGATACAGCCGGCGGCTCCTCGGTTGCCTGGGATTCAGGCAACTCCGCCAGAATATCAGTAACGTTGATAGAGGGTGAGTGCAGTTCCCCGGCTATCGACAGTGGGCTGGAGCCGGCGTCCACATTCATGTGGCCGTCGATACGGACCTCGCCCACCCGGGCCTGGATATCAGATAGCGCCCACTGGCTATCGTCAAAGCCCGGATCTGCGACGGCTGAAAGCTCGACGGGCATTACCAGGCGCTCGCCTTCCGACCACAGCCTGGCCTCGCCGTTGAGGGATAACCTGTCACCGCCCAGCTTCAGCGAGGTAAGTGATAAAACCTGCGGGCGCTCCGTTTGCGGGGTGAAGTAACGGATTTTTGCGTCCTGGATATTGAATTGTTGCACAACCAGGGGCGAGCCGGAGTTTCCCTTCTCTCCCGTGTTTTCACCCTGGTCCTTCATGGCAGGCAGAGCCCAGTTGCCCGGTTTCCCGTCGCGGCTTTCGAGGTTGAGGGTGGGTTCCGTTATCGTCACCGATTTCAGGGCGGGCTCGCCCTTAAAAAGGCTGGTAATTGAGGGCTCAAGCTCAAGCCTCCCAGCGGACAGCATGTCCGGGGTCTGCGCCCAGTTGGCGTTGGCGAGCTTCATCTCGCCCACCGCAAGGTGGGGGCGGGGCAGAAGACCCACGTCAATATCGCCGGTGATCTCCATGTCACGGCCAGTCATGGTTTCAACGCGCGCGATGATGGGCCCCTTAAGGAAGTTCCAAGACATCAGCTCAATGACAATAACGGCGACGACCAGGAGCGCGAACAAAACAGCCAGGGCCCGTAGAACTCTGAACGGGGGTTTTGAGTGGGAGCGTTTAGTCGTATCCATGACTTAATGCCTGTTTACGCTTAGTATCCCCGAAGGTGGTCTGCTGTTGTGTAACAGTGCGCTGAACGTCTCCATCGGCAGGGGCGTGGAAAAAAAATACCCCTGGGCGAAGTCGCAACCGACCTCTTTCAGCCAGTCCCTCTGTTCCGCGGTTTCCACACCTTTCGCAATCACCTGGATTCCCAGTTTATGGGCCATCGCGATAATAGATTCGGCGATCGTCTGGCCTCCCGAATCGGGGTTATCGTTCTGCACAAAGGAAGGGTCCAACTTCAGATAATTCACATTAAACCGCTTCAGATAGGGCAGCGAGGAATGGCCGGTACCAAAGTCATCCAACGCCAGCTGGACACCGGCTTTCTGAAGCTCAGAAAAACGCTCTCCTAGATTCTTCATACTCTGCAGGAATACACTCTCCGGCATCTCGAGTATTACGGTGGCCCCGAACCGCGCAAAAGCCTTCAGGTCGGCCTCCCGGAATTCATCCTGGGTGTTGCGCGTGAACTGCATAGGGGAAGTATTGACGCTTATCTGGAACGGTACACCCGCCAGGGATGTCCAGCGATCAGTGCTGGCGGCTGCTTCTGCGAACACCCAGTGCTCCAGAGCGCCCATCAGGCCGGTTTCTTCTGCCAGCCCGAGAAACTTCCCCGGCGTCAGCAGGCCGCGCTCAGGGTGTTGCCATCGCAGGAGTGCCTCTGCCTTTACAATGCGGTCGCTGGCCAGCTCTACAATGGGCTGATAATACAGTTCCAGTTGCTGTTTTTCCGAAGCCTGGCGAAGTTCGGCGACCAACTGGTGGCGAGCATCGCGGGCATGCCCCAAGATCTGGTTATAGAAACAGACCTGATTGCGGCCAGACTGTTTGGCCAGATACATGGCCTGGTCAGCATTGCTCAACAATTGCTGGGCAGATTGGCCGTCCTCCGGGAACAGGGTGATGCCAATGCTGCCGGACACTTTTACCTCATCATCGCCGAGACGAAATGGCTGGTCCAGTTCCGCCAGAATATTCCTGGCAATGTCTTTGATAAAGGCCAGGTTGCCGGTATCCAGCAACAGAACGGTGAATTCATCGCCCCCCATTCTCGCCACCGTATCCGACTGCCGTACGCAGGCATTGATGCGCTTGGCCGCATCCTTCAGCAGTTCGTCACCGGCATCATGGCCCAGCCGGTCGTTGATGACCTTGAAGTTGTCCAGATCGATAAAGAGCAGGGCAAAAGGGTCGCCGGTGCGGGCGGAATGGGCCGCGTGCTGATCCAGTCGGTCCCGGAAAAGGCGCTGGTTGGGCACATTGGTCAGCAAATCGTAATTGGCATGACGCCAGATTCTAGCTTCCGATTGCTTGCGCAGGGTAATGTCATGACCAATTCCGGAGACCGCTTCCACTCGCCCCTTGTCATCAATCACCGGCGCATAGACATACTCGAAGAATCGTTTGTTGCCGCGGGCTGACTGGATCTCCACCTCGCCGCGGCTCTCTTGCTTTCGATGAACTACCTTTTCCAACTGGCTCTTGCCATTGTAGTGTGCAGGGAGCGGCATTTCGTGGAAGCGTTTGCCACGGATCTTATCGGCGGGCAGATCACACAGTTCCGCCATGGCCCTGTTGGCGTAAATGAAAGTGCCGTCCAGAGCCAGGATATAGCAGGGGTCCGGTAATGACGACAGCATGGTCTCAAACAGCCTGCCATGCTTCTGGTTTTCGAGAGCGTAGCGCTGAACGGATTGTGCCAACGCTTTGTCAATTTTGCTGTTAAACCGGTTCAGATCCTCAATGTCACTCGGCTCGACGGTGCTCAGGGAATTCAGCCATAGCTGGGCTACTGTCAGCCGCAGGGCACTGAATTCACTGGTCACATGGGCGATATCGGCGCCCAGATTGTGTCGCTCCATTCCGTGGATCCGGGCCGAAACAACGCAGTCCGGGTGATCAGGGTTGAAATGGGATGATCGTTCATGGCCGGTCGCCGGTCGTTCCAGCTCTACCACTATACCCATCAGGATCTGTTCGATGTGGTCTCTCAGTTCTTCCCACGACAAGTCGGGGTTGGGCAGGATCGCTTTTGCATCGTAATCCCAGACCTGCAAGATCTCTCCCTTGTGAGTTCGGATAAATTCGGTGAGTTTCATAGCCGGATACTCCTGTATGGCAAAAGCCTCACTGCTAATATTACTTAAGTAGGTTTTTGCGGAGTTGTACACCCGCCGTGTCCGAATTAACCTCTGTCATTCACCCGCTTGCCGGTCTGAACACCTTCAGGGCCGGTATGGCTGAAGAACTCTTGGTCGACCACCGGTCTGTTCGCTGTCGCACTGAGTGTGAAAATAAGGGGCGACAACGGTCGGTTACCGCACAAACGGACGTCGGCTGAGAGCGGCTCATAGCGGGCCAGAGAAATCAGCTTGCTATGGTTTATCTGAGCTATGATCATAGGCACTGCGCACAACGTTCCAGCGGGCATATTCTTGCCGCAACACAAACGTTTCTGGATGGCTAAAGGACAGTTGAATGAATGACGGGGAAGCCAACCAGGATACCTCCTCCGAGAAGAAAGCGAAGGACGCCGCGGAAGAGCAAGAATCCCGCGCCAAGGCCGCGGATCGCGAATCCCGCGAACAGACACCAACGCCTAGCGAAAAGTCACTGACTCGGAAAGAGCGTGATATCGTTGCCGAGCATGGTGGCCTGACTTCACTGACGCTCTACTCCATCATTCATCGAGAGGGCGAAGAGGAGCTGAATCGCCCGAAAATGTCCCTCTGGTGGTCCGGTGTGGCAGCGGGGATCGGAATTTCGACCTCGGTTCTCGTCGAGGGAATTATCCGCGCCAATCTTGGCTCCACTCACCCCTACCTGACGCTGATCGAGAGCCTGGGCTACACGGTGGGATTTGT
>JAWWAM010000241.1:0-4939 GCA_033721715.1 Marinobacter sp. | reverse complement strand
ACGCTGAATCTGAATGCCATGAATGCGGGCGCCGCTCAGCCCTGGAACCTCAGCTTTTCCTACGGCCGTGCGCTGCAGGAACCGGCACAGAAGGCGTGGGCCGGCATTTCCTCGAATCGCGAGGCGGCACAGGCAGCGCTGGTGAAACGGGCCAGACTGAACAGCCTGGCCAACCTCGGGCGTTATTCAGCGGATATGGAAGAGAGCTGACATCGACCGGCCAGCTCTCTGGTTTAACAGCCGTCTGTGCATGTGGCGCTGCCATCGAAGCTCATGGTTTTCCCGCTCAGGGGAATGTGCACAGGTACGGAAGAGAGGCTGACAAATGTCGCGGTACGTGTGTTTTCGCGCACCGCGCCGTTCTTCGTGGCCGCCTCATTGGCATGCGAGGCAATGACAGCTTTGGGCCGAACCAGGTCGTTGATCACATAAGCGGCCTCTTCAGGCCCGGTGGTGAAGGTGTCACCGATATTCATCACCACCAGTGCCGCCCCGTAGTGTTCGTTAACCACCAGTTTCTGTTCGGCAGTGATACCGGTATCACCCGACAGATACACCACCAGCCCGTTGGAAAACGTGAGCACGTAGCCGGTAGGGGGCCCTACACTGGCGCCCACTCCCGCTGCTTGAAGATGTTCCGCCAGCGGACCGGTCAGGAACGAGGGAGCAACACCGTTACTGTGAACGGCAGGCACAGTGGTTATGGCCACACCGCCGACTTCCCGCTTTCCACCAAAACGCACCAGCAGAGAATTCGCAGGGTCACCACCACCGCCCTTCAGTTTGGCGGCAAAAAAGGCGGGCATTTCACTGCCGGTAACGATTTTCGCCTCATGCTTCAACGCAATATCCACCGTATTGGACTGCGGTAATGTCGAGACACCAGTATCGGGTGACCCACAACTGCCCTGGTTGGTCTCCCTGATGCGCTGGTCACCCACGTGGTCGCCGTGCATATGGGAAACCAGGACGACATCAATCTTGCCCAGGCGTGGATCGTCGGGGCCGGCAACCGTTCTACCGGCATCGTAGAGAATCCGGGTACCGTCAGGGTCCTCAAAGACCAGCGCCCGGTCACGGCTGCAGAACTCGCCATCGTGGCTGCCAAGGGGCGTGACTTTGACGACGCCCTCATCAGCCTGGGCCAACGTGGTTCCTCCTACGAATAAGCACGCAGCGGCCCCGACGGCGGCCACGGTTTTGTAGAAATAACGGTTACGGAAATAACCTTGCGACATGATATCCGTCCTCCCCACCCATTTTATTGTTGATAGCAATACTGATACGAACGGCAGAGCCATTGGTACCAGTATAGCCAGCGGGGGGGTGACTGGCGTTTGGGAATGACCTCAGGCGGCGCGGGAGTCGGCAACCGGTACGGGCTGTTCGAGACAGGCGAGCATGGGCGCCACCTGGCGGGTCTTGCGGGCCTGAGGCCACAGGGCTTCAGCCTCGGCAAATCCCTGGCGAAGGAAATTAAGCCATTGCTTGATGCGACCGGTCACGTAGCGGTCTTCCAGCCAGCCCTGCAGCACGGTGGCATATTCTCGAACCAGGGCGACGGCTTCGGTCCAGGTCATATCCGGTACTGTTACACCCTGCTGGCTTGCCTTTATCTGCCGGGCCAGGTCCGGCCGCGCGATCAGGCCCCGGCCAATCATCACATCAGCGCAACCGGAGACTTCACGGCATCGCCAATAGTCCGCCACAGTCCAGATCTCACCGTTGGCAACGATATGGGTGTTTACGGCTTCCCGGGCCCTGGCAATTTCTTCCCAATAAGCAGGCGGTTTATAGCCATCGACCTTGCTGCGGGCATGGATAACGATCTCGCTGGCGCCGGCAGCTTCCAGTGCCTGGGCACAGGCCACACCCATGGAACGGTCGTCATACCCGAGACGCATTTTTGCGGTAACCGGCACGTTGTCTGGTACCGCCTGGCGCACCGCGGCCACTATCTCATGCATCAGTTCGGGCTCACGCATCAGCACGCAGCCCCCCTTATGCTTGTTCACGGTTTTTGCGGGGCAGCCAAAATTGATATCCACCTGAGTGGCGCCCAGTTCGGCCGCTTTCCTCCCGTGGCGGGCCAGTTGGTGGGGGTCGGAGCCGAGCAACTGAACCGCAACCGGGGTGCCGACTTCGGTCAGGGACTGGTTGTGCAGTTCCGGAGCGTACTTGTAGAACACTCTCGGCGGCAGCATGCCATGGGTTACGCGAATGAACTCGGTCACACAACGGTCAATCCCGCCCACCCTGGTCAGGGTTTCGCGAATGGGTGCGTCGACCAGGCCTTCCATCGGGGCGAGGATGATTCGCATGGGTGCTCCAGCAGGGAATAGGTCTGTACAGATTGAAGCTGATCAAAAATCAGGCGGGGTGGATTGTAAGGAATTTGGCGGGAAGTTGGTAGCCGGGCATCCTGAAATGAGGACGCCCGGCCGGTTTTTACGACGTTACTGGCAAATTATGCCGGCACGTCGAAACGGTCGCTGTTCATGACCTTGGCCCACGCGGAGACGAAGTCCCGGACAAACTTCTCGTGGTTATCGTCCTGGGCATAAACCTCGGCGTAGGAGCGCAGGATGGAGTGGGAACCGAACACCAGGTCTACCCGGGTAGCGGTCCACTTCTTCTGATCCGTCTTGCGGTCGCGAACCTCGTAGAGATTCTCGCCCACCGATTTCCAGCTGTAGGACATGTCGGTCAGATTGACGAAGAAATCGTTCGTCAGCTGGCCTTCCCGATCAGTGAACACTCCATGGCTGGAGCCACCGTGGTTCGTACCCAGTACCCGCATACCACCGATCAGCACGGTCATCTGGGATGCGGTCAGCCCCATCAGCTGGGCGCGATCCAGCAGCAACTCCTCCGGCTTGACTACGTAGTTCTCCTTCTGCCAGTTGCGGAAGCCATCGGCCACCGGTTCCAGCACATTGAAGGATTCAGCGTCGGTCATCTCGTCCGTAGCATCACCACGGCCCTTCAGGAAAGGTACGTGTACTTCGTAGCCGGCGGCTTTCGCGGCTTTCTCGATACCCACGCTTCCGGCAAGTACGATTACATCCGCGATGCTGGCACCGGTGTCGGCAGAGATCTGCTCATACACTTTCAGAACCCTGGCCAGGCGCTCAGGTTCGTTACCTACCCAGTCTTTCTGGGGCGCAAGGCGGATGCGGGCACCGTTGGCACCGCCACGCAGGTCAGACCCACGGAAGGTCCGGGCGCTGTCCCAGGCGGTGCTGACCATGTCGCTGATAGACAGGCCGGCATCGGCAATCCTTTCTTTGACCACTTCTTCGATATAGTCAGTGGGGCCAGCGGGAATCGGGTCCTGCCAGATCAGGTCTTCAGCCGGCACTTCCGGGCCAATGTACCGGGATTTCGGCCCCATATCCCGGTGGGTCAGCTTGAACCAGGCACGGGCAAACGCATCCTGGAACCGCGCCGGATCCTTGCGGAAATCCTCAAGAATCTTGCGGTATGTCGGATCCACCTTCATGCCCATGTCGGCATCGGTCATGATCGGGTTGTGACGAATGGAAGGATCGCTGGCGTCCACCGGCTTGTCTTCTTCCCTGATATCCACCGGCTCCCACTGATTGGCGCCGGCAGGGCTCTTCTTCAGCTCCCACTCGTGGTCCAGCAGCATGTCAAAGTAGCCCATATCGAACTTGGTGGGCTCGGTGGTCCAGGCACCCTCGATCCCCGAGGTGATTGCGTTGGACGCCCTGCCCTGCATGTTGGGGTTGTCCCAGCCCAGGCCCTGGCCGACGACATCGGAGCCTTCCGGTTCGGAACCCAGAGCTCCGGCATCGCCGTTGCCGTGACACTTACCAACGGTGTGACCACCCACGGTCAGCGCTGCGGTCTCTTCATCGTCCATAGCCATCCGGGCGAAGGTTTCACGCACCTGGGCAGCAGTCTTCATGGGATCCGGCTGACCGTTGACGCCTTCCGGGTTCACATAGATCAGGCCCATCTGCACGGCGGCCAGCGGGTTTTCCATGGTGTCCGGTTTACTGACGTCTTCGTAACGCGAATCGGAAGGCGCCAGCCACTCTTTCTCGGCGCCCCAGTAAATGTCTTTTTCAGGGTGCCAGATATCTTCCCGACCGAACGAGAAACCGAAGGTCTTGAGCCCCATGGATTCATAGGCAACGTTACCCGCAAGGATCATCAGGTCTGCCCAGCTGATCTTGTTGCCATACTTTTTCTTGATTGGCCACAGCAGCCGCCGAGCCTTATCAAGGCTTGCGTTGTCCGGCCAGGATGCAATCGGCGCAAAGCGCTGGTTACCTGTTCCACCGCCACCGCGGCCATCAGCCATCCGGTAGGTACCGGCAGAGTGCCATGCCATACGGATCATGAACCCGCCGTAGTGACCCCAGTCAGCCGGCCACCAGTCCTGGCTATCGGTCATAAGGGCGTGCAGGTCCTGCTTGATCGCATCGAAGTCCAGTTTACGGACTTCTTCCCGGTAGTCGAAATCCTCGTCCATCGGGTTGGTTTTGCCATCGTGTTGATGGAGGATGTCGAGGTTGATGGATTCAGGCCACCAGCCGGTCACATTCTGGCTGCTGGCCGTGTTGGCACCGTGCATGACCGGGCACTTTCCGCCTGAACTGTTGTTCTGGGTCATTTCTCTCTCCTGATTCGGTTTTGGCACAACGACACGACTTTTATTAGCACCACTAACTATAGGACAAAAAAAGTACTCTACTCTGAGTATTTATAATGCCCCGTATAGCGAATACCTATCGTGTTTCCCGCAGATCACAAATGTGCGCCCGCTCTGTTTGACGGGCACATTTCTACACTAACTCCGCACAGGACACTTAATACAATTAATTAAAAACACAAACATGAAAGTTTTTAGCAATAACCAAGGTGCAAGGAAGGGATCAGAGTCTTTCAATGGAGGTGAACTTTCCGGCGT
>JAWWAM010000240.1:0-4958 GCA_033721715.1 Marinobacter sp. | reverse complement strand
GGCAATATCGACGGTGCGGACCTCTGCGGTCAGTAAATCGCTCATCACAGTTGCCACATGAGCACCTTGCTCGCCAGCACCGGCGTGCTGGTTGAAGCGGGTCTGGATGTTCCGCACCAGAGCCTGTTGCTCGGGCTGTTCTGGAGAGTATTCCTCATTGAGCCTGAGCATGGCCGCGGTGATTCGGTTGGTAATGGCCTGCGTCTGATGAAGAGGAGTACCCTGGGGCATCAGCACGCGGGCTTCCAGCACGTCACCGTCAATTTCCGGCATGGCTTCCATGCGGATATGGCCACCGGCCATCAGCCCCACCGAACCAAGAAGAATAATAAGCATGGCTGCCAATACACCGTAACGGAAACGAATAGCTCTGTCGGCCAGCTGGCCCACTTTCTCCCGGATATTTTCAAAGCCGTTGTCGAAGGCCGTGCGGAACCGGGAAGGCGGTTTCTCGTGTTTCTCGCCCAGGCCACTTTTGAGGTGGTGGGGCAGTATCCAGAACGCTTCGATCAGCGAAGCGGCCAGGGCGGCAATCAGTACCACCGGCAAGACCTCCAGTACCGCCCCTAATTCTCCGGCCAGAAACGCAAGTGGGATGAACACGGAAACCGTGGTGAGGAAGGAGGACAGCACCCCGGGCAGGACTTGCTGTGTGCCCTGGACAGCTGCTTCCAGCGGACTACCTCCCCGGGTGGCGCTCTGGGCGATGTTGTCGGTGATCACCACGGAGTCGTCCATGACGATACCAATGGCCATGAGCAGAGCCACCAGGGTAATCATATTCAGGGATAGCCCGGTGAGGGCCATCATCACGAAGGCGCCGGCAAAAGCGGCGGGCAGGCCGAACAGGGCCCAGAATGCGAGGCGTGGCCGAAAAAATAACCCCATCACCAGGCCTACCAGCAGCAAGCCGGTGATGCCGTTACCCACCAGCATCTGCAAGCGGTCCCGGACGATGGAGGTCATGTCCTGGGTAATCTCCAGGTCCACGGTACCACCCCGGCGGGCTTTTTCCTCATCAACAAAAGCCTGCAGCGAATCCATTACCCGCAGGGCATCGTCGTGCCGGTTCTTGTGGATCTCCAGGATGATCGCGCGCTGGCCATTGAATTCCGCCCGGGCCTCTTCCTGTTCATGGGCTTCGGTAATGGTGGCGAGGTCGCCCAGAGTGAGCACGGCACCGGCTTCGCCGCCGATAACGGGGAGCTCTGCCAGGGCCTGCAATGAGCGCCGCTCATCCACAAACCGCAACTGGATGTCCTGGCGGTCGGTTTCAATGTTGCCCAGGGGCATGTCCAGGTTCTGGCTGTTGATGGCACGGGCGATGTCGGACACGCTCAGGCCATACTGGCGCAGCAGGTCCCGTGAGACTTCGATGTGCCACTGGCGCTGGGAGAGGCCAATGGGGATAACATCGGCCACACCATCCATGGCGAACAACCGGTCTTCCAACTGGTTGGTATAAGTCTCCAGATGGGAGAAGCTCATGGGCCCATAAACCGCGATAGCGGCTACCAAACTGGTGCGGTAAAGCTCGCGGATAATCGGGTCTTCGGCTTCCTCTGGCAGGTCGGTCAGGGCTTCGATTTCAGTGCGGATGTCATCCAGAAAGCGGCCCATATCGCCTCGGTGCGCCATGCTGGCTATGGTCTGGGCCTGGTTGTCGCGAGCGGTACAGGAGATCTCCTCCATGTAGTCCACCCGCTTTAATGCTTCACCTAGACGCTGGCAGATGGCCTCTTCCACATCGGCTGCGGTGGCGCCCCGGTATTCCATGGTAATACTGACCTCCGGTGGCAGATAGTCCGGAAAGGTTTCCCGGGTCAGGTTCGGCGCGGCAAACAGACCCGTCGCCAGAATCAGAATCAGCAGCAGGTTGCCTGCGGTAGGGTGGCCGGCAAACCAACGGATCATGGCTGTGCTCCTGCGGCCCTTTTCTCCAGCCACTGAACGATTTGTTCATCGCCCCGGGGGCTCAGCAGCGTCCCTTCGATGGCGGGAACCAGGTCGTCCAGTATCAGGCGGTCTCCAGGTTCCAGTCCGTCGCTGACCACTGCAATCTCGCCCTGTTGCCAGGCCAGAGTGATCGGCTGGCGTTGCAGGCGGTTATCGCCGTCGGCCAGATACACAACGCCCTGATGAATGGCGCTGGCTGGCACTGCCAGCACCGGCTCGGGAGTTGGCGCCGCGAGCGTTGCCTGAACAAACATGTTTCGCACCAGTGGGGGCCGGGCTGGCGGATTGGCGTCACGGTATGGCTCTTCCACCGTGATCACCGCCTGAACGGTGCGGGTAGCCGGGTCAAGACTGCCAGTCACACGGGTCAGCTCGCCGGACCAGCGACTGTCGGGGGCGCCAGACGGGTGTACCCATACCGTCAGGGAATCCAGCGGGAGCTGCTCATGAAAGTCGGTAAAGCCCGGCCGCGGTCCACCCGTGTTTACCGGGGCAGGTTCGCCCGAGATCTGGGCGAGCACCTTGCGAAGCTCGGATATTTCCAGCTGTACGGTCGCCTCTGCCGCCGTTATGTCGTCTGCCACGAACAGTGTCTGGCCGGGGCGCACCTGTTCTCCGTTATCGATATCAGACTGGTGCACCCGCATATCCCAGGGGGCTTCAAAACGGGTGTCCTCAAGATCCTCCCTGGCATTGGCCAATGCCGATTCACTGCTGGCCAGGCGGGCGCCAAGGGTTTCCTGTCGCATGGGGATCAGGTTGAGTTGGTTTTTCAGGGACTGTACTGCCTGTTGCTGCTGCAGGGTGGCCCGCTGTTGTTCGTCCAGCCGGGTCTGGGAAAGTGAACCGCTGTCTGCCAGGGTCTGTGCACGCTGCAGCTCCCGCTGAGCCAGGGCAAGCCGGCGGTTTTCCAGCTCCAGCAGCTCCCGGGTATTCTGTTCTTCCTGCCCCAGTTGCCGTCGCTCGGCCTTCAGGCGTTCAATATCGGCAATGGCGGACGCCTCTGCCAGTTCGTAACGGGTTGGGTCTATCTGCAGCAGGGGGGTACCTTCGGGAAGAAGGTTGCCGCTTTCGAGATCCGGATGTTTCGTGATAATGCGGCCGCCGACATTGGCGACCGCCTTCCAGCTTCGAGCCGGTAACACCTGGCCATAGCCACGGGCTTCGGCGCGAACGATGAGGGGAGTGACTTCAAGGATTCTGGCCGGGGTTGCTGCGGCCTGTTCTTCTGTGCGCTCCGGCGGTTGCTTCAGCTTTACCATTATCACCACAAAGACGATGCCGGCGCTCAGCGTCAGGGCGAGGAGGAGCTTATTCTTTCGGGTCATGGGTGGTCTCCCGGAGGCTGGAGCGGAACAACCTGAAAATGCGGGGTGCCGATTCTTCGATGGAAGCGATGTTTCCACCTACCATGGCCTGTACCACCAGGCCCTGGATCGCGCCAATGTAGAGCACTGCAGCCGCTTCGGTGTCGATGGTCGGGCTGACGAATTTTTGTTCAATGCCAAGGTGAAGCAGCGACACGACTTTCTGGCGGTAAAAGGCCAGGGTCTTGCGGATGATACGCTTGGCGGGCTGGTTGCCAGGTTTCTGGAGCTCGCCGAGCATTAGCCTCGGAATGCCCGGATGGCGGGCGATAAAGCCGATATGCGCCAGAAACATGGCCTCCAGGGCTTTCTCTGCGCTCTCGTACCGGTCTGCAACACTGAATACCCGCTCCGCCAGCTGCCCGGCGACCCAGCCAGCCACTGATTCCCACAGACTGCTTTTATTAGGAAAGTGCTTGAACAGCGCTCCCTGGGAAAGACCCACTTCGTCGGCAATTTGGGCGGTGGTGAGGGTGGACGGGTCCTGCTCTGCACATAAGTGCACCACAGCCTCAACGGTTGCGGACTGTCGCTGTTCGGTGCTCTGGTAAGCGCGTTTGGTGGGATCCGACGTGGTAGCCATGTGTGTTTCCATAAAGAAAGTAATTGATTACTTTATTCTGGTGGGACACTCGACCTAATGCAAGGCAATTCTTCAAAGGTGGCGCAGGCGTCGTTTCTGACGCCATGAGCCTGTCGCCAGTTACGCCGGGCGGGTAACGCTGACCACTTTCAGGTGTAGGGGCTTGCGGCCCTTCAGGGGCCATTCGATGCTGTCATTCACGCTCAGGCCTATCATTGCTGCGCCCGCAGGTGCAAGAATAGAAATCCTGTCGGGGCTGCCATCGGCCTGGTGTGGGTAGACCAATTGCAGGCGCCGTTCTTTTCCACTGTCCTGATCTTCGAAAAGCACTATTGAGTTCATAACGACAACCGTATCTGGGACCTCTGCCAATGGCCTCAGGTCAGCCCGGCTGAGCTCCTCTTCGAGGCTTTCGGCCACGCCGGTCGTGTCCCCGGTCTTTTCCAGCAGAGCAGAAAGACGGTTGTAATCTTCTTCGGCAACGGTAATAGCAGGTAAATCGGACATGGTTATCTCCGGTATCAGCCTAAGGGAATTTTCAGGGGTCGCTGAGCCGGGCGCGAACGCAGGCTCAGCGTCAGTTAAGTAACGCTGTAGCGAAGCCGGGGCTGTCGGGGCGGGCGGCCCGGGGAGTGGTCAGGGGAGTGACTTGTTGCAAGATAATTCTGACATTCAAAAGGATTTCAGATGAATCTAACCCGCAGCCCGAAAAAGCGCAAATAGATTTGCCCTGCCACCGGCCGGTCGCCTGATTTTGCACACCGGGAAATCCGGGGGTAGGCTGGGGGTACCATGTTCATCTAGGGAGGGAATTATGGACATCCGCCTGAAACGAGCTTACGAAGCCGCTGCCCGCTCGGACGGCCCCCGGGTACTTGTCGACCGCGTCTGGCCCCGAGGGGTTGCCAAAGAAGATGCCGATATAGCCCATTGGCTGAAAGGCCTGGCACCATCCACGGATCTGCGCAAGTGGTTCGGCCACGATCCGGATAAGTGGTCGGAGTTCCGCAAGCGTTACCTTGAAGAGCTCAGGAAAGAGGAGGCGGCAGAGG
>JAWWAM010000239.1:0-4970 GCA_033721715.1 Marinobacter sp. | reverse complement strand
TATACCGGGGATCCCCGCCTTCACGGTAACGCCGGGCGAAGAAGAAGGCGTGCAGGAATACTCGGTATCGCTGCAGATACTGGCGCTGATGACGGCGCTGACCTTCCTGCCAGCCATGCTGATGATGATGACGTCGTTTACCCGTATCATCGTGGTGTTCGCCATCCTCCGTCAGGCCCTCGGCCTGCAGTCCACACCGTCCAACCAGATCCTTCTTGGACTGACGCTGTTCCTCACCATCTTTATCATGAAACCGGTGCTGGAAGAGGTGAACGAGGTGGCATTACAGCCCTACATGGAAGAAGAACTGAGCTCGCTTGAGGCGGTGGAGCAGGCCAGCCAGCCGTTCCGCAAGTTCATGCTGGCGCAGACGCGAGAAAGCGATCTGGGCCTGTTCATGCGCATTGCAGATGAACAATATGCCTCACCGGAGGATGTTTCCTTCTGGGTTCTGTTACCGGCATTTGTCACCAGCGAGCTGAAGACCGCTTTCCAGATCGGGTTCATCCTTTTTATTCCATTTCTCATCATCGACATGGTGGTCGCCAGCGTGCTGATGGCCATGGGTATGATGATGCTGTCACCGATCATAATATCGCTGCCATTCAAGATCATGCTGTTTGTACTGGTGGATGGCTGGGCCCTGATTATGGGCACCCTGGCCGCCAGCTACGGGATATAGGGGAGTGCAACCATGACACCCGAAACCGTTATCGACATCCTTCGTGAAGCACTGTGGATGATTGTCATGCTGGCGAGCCTGATCATCGGCCCCGGCCTGGTGATCGGCCTGGTGGTCAGCACCTTCCAGGCCGCCACCCAGATCAACGAACAGACCCTGAGTTTCCTGCCCCGGCTGCTGATCACGCTGATCACCATTATCGTTGCCGGCCCCTGGATGCTGACCCAGCTTCTTGACCACGCGGAACGGCTGATTACCAGCATTCCCTACCTGATCGGCTGACCCGGGCATGCCCACTGAAATATCAGCCGACCTGATTAACCAGTGGATTGGCCAGCACCTGTGGCCCCTGTTCCGCCTGGCCAGCTTCATGATGGTCATTCCCTTTATCGGCACCCAGCTGGTGCCGGCAAGGGTACGGCTGGGACTGGCGTTGTTGATTACCATCCTGGTGGTGCCGATGATCCCCCCGGTGCCCCAGATGGATGCCTTCAGCGCGGATGCAGTAGTGATCACTCTTCAGCAGATACTGATCGGGGTAGGTATGGGTTTTGCCCTTACCGCACTGTTCCAGCTGTTTGTGGTGGCCGGCCAGATGATCGCCATGCAAATGGGCCTGGGGTTCGCCTCCATGGTAGATCCTGCCAACGGTGTAAACGTGCCTGTGCTGGCACAGATCTACACCATCACTATCACACTGCTTTACCTGGCCATGAACGGTCACCTGGTGGCTTTCGAGGTCTTCATCGAAAGCTTTCACACGCTCCCCATCGGCCTCGAAGGCCTGGGGCAGTCAGGAGTCTGGCAACTGGCGCACCGCATAACCTGGATATTCGTGTCTGCGCTACTGCTGGCGCTGCCGGCGGTGACCGCTGTGTTTATCGTCAACATCTCCTTCGGCGTCATGACCCGCGCAGCCCCCCAGATGAATATTTTCGCCCTGGGTTTCCCGATTGGCCTGATTTTTGGATTATTTGCCATATGGGTGCTGCACGCCAATTTTCTGCCACATTTCGAGCAGTACACCAGGGAAACGTTCGAATTCATGCGTAACCTGCAGGGCCAGCCGTAATTATCATAGACGGTAAAGCATTATTGTTGCTGGCCTAACTCAGGAGTACGCAGAGGTTGGTGGGAAAGGGTCTCCCAAAAACGTGGAGCGCCAGGGATGGCGCGACCGAGCCCTACATGGACGTATTAACGGGCGTTTTTTGGGAGACCCTTTCCCAGCAACCGATACTCCAAAGTCAAAGCCAAAGCAAAGACAGAAAAAATGGCCGAAGAAAACGACAACAGTCAGGAGAAAACGGAAGAGGCCACCCCCCGAAGGCTCGAAAAAGCCAAGGAGGATGGCCAGACCGCCCGTTCCAAAGAGCTGGCCACTATGGCCGTTCTGCTGGCCGGCGCCGGTGGCCTGCTGGTGTTCGGAGCGTCCCTGGGCGCCTCCATGGAAAGCATCATGCGCGACAGCTTTGTAATAGAACGCTCCGCCATCTTCGATACCCGCCACATGAGCGTTCAACTGATTGCCTCGGCCAAAGAGGCAGCCTGGGCCCTCGCACCACTGCTGATCCTGTTACTGATTGCCGCCATCGCCGGCTCCATCGGCATCGGCGGCCTGCTCGTCAGCGGCAAGGCCATCGCGCCAAAACTTAACCGCATGGACCCTCTCAAAGGTCTGAAGCGCATGTTTTCCATGCGCTCGCTGATCGAACTGATGAAAGCGATTCTCAAAGTCGGCCTGGTCATGGCCGTGGCCATCCTGATCCTGAACCTGCGCACAGAGGACCTGCTCAGTATCTCGGAAGAGCCCGCCCGCCCGGCCATGGAGCACGTGGTCTGGACCCTTGGCTGGAGCTTTTTCATCCTCGCCTGCGCCACCATTGTGATTGCTGCGATCGATGTGCCGTTCCAGATCTACGATCATCAGAAAAAACTGCGCATGACCAAGCAGGAAGTGAAGGACGAATACAAGGACACCGAAGGCAAGCCGGAAGTGAAAGGCAAGATCCGTCAACTGCAGCGGGAAATGGCCCAGCGCCGGATGATGCAGGATGTGCCCGGGGCTGACGTGGTGATCACCAACCCGACGCACTATGCGGTGGCGTTGAAGTACGACCAGAAGAAAATGGCAGCGCCAATCGTGGTGGCCAAGGGCTCGGACGAGACAGCGTTCAAAATCATGGAAATTGCCCGCGAGCACAAGGTGGACATTCTCCGTACGCCACCTCTGACCCGGGCGGTTTACCACAATACCGAGGTGGGCGGTGAGATCCCGGATGGCCTGTATATGGCGATCGCACAGGTGCTCGCCTACGTATTCCAGCTCCGCCAGTTCCGCAAAGGGCGCGGTCAGAAGCCCCATATTCCGGATTTTCCGATTCCTTCGGATTTGCGGCGGGATATTTAAGTGGGAGTTTGCCTGCTCGTAGCCTGCTAGTTGAGGGGAGGTGGCCCTGCGGGCAGGCTGCCCAAAACACGCTCCTTCGGCACATCCATGTGACGCTTGAGCTCCGCCATCCATGGCTCCGCACAGTTTTGGGCAGCCCACCCGCAGGACCACTCCAGCCTCGCAGATATCGCCGGCACCTTCACGTAGGTGGAAATTATCTTGTCTGCGATATCACCGTTGCTCGAGCGGGTGTGGGGAAGGGCCTCCCAAAAACGTGGAGCGCCAGGGATGGCGAGACCGAGCCCTACATGGACGTATTCACGGGCGTTTTTTGGGAAGCCCTTCCCCACATCCGCCGCCCCCGAATTATCAGTCAAAAAAGTCAGGACCAGGCCTCAATAACCCGAACCATGGGATCATTCCGGCTTTCTGGAATAGGAAGGCGGCCATAAAAGTCCGCAGGATTGTGGACCGCCACAGAAGGGAATCCGCAAACAGTAAAATGCTCAGCGGCCTGTTGGTCATTCAGGAAATGAAAGCTGACATCACTTCGCGTCACCGCCCCCAGTAAACCGCCAAGGGACTTCAGCGTTCCCCGGAGCAGCGGTTGTTCTGGCATCAAGTAGCTCTCGGAGAGGTAAACCGAGCCCGGGCGTTGCTGCATTGCTCTGGCCAGGCGTTTCCAGAATTCTGTAATGGCCGGCAGCGAGAAGTAACTGGTCAGGCCCTCGGTAATTACGACCATGGGTTCGCTATTGTCGAAAGCCCTCTTAACGACCACCTCCAGGGACTGCTCACCGGATTCTGCCAGAATATCGATGGGCATGACCTGGTGGTTGGCACCCAGACGACCGGCTACCAGCAACTTTGCCGCCTTACGGGTGGCCATGTCGGGTAGGTCGGCCTCCACCACATGAAGCTGTGGGTATTTGTCCCGCAAGCGGATACCTCTGGGTGACATGCCACAGGCAATTTCCAGCACCTGGGTGACGCCGCGGTCGAGAGCCTGCTCGATCAGGTGGTCGATGATCAGGTGGCGTTGGAGCAGGAAAGTGCGGATGTTGCCGCCAATGAGGGCCTTGCTGCCGGCCTCAAACGGCGTCATCAGGTGGTAGAGCAAGCGGCCCTGGCCGGTGGCGAGTACGTCGTTCGAGAGCCCGTGCCGGTGCCAGACGGCACCGGTGTAGAGGGCGGTAAAGCTGATGCCCGAGCTGTCTTTGCCAGGGCTGGTGTCAGAGGGTGTCGTGTTCATGGATCTTTTTACCCCAGGCCTCACCGCTGCCGGGAAGGACCAGGTTCAGTGCAATGGCCACCACAGCGCACAGGGCGATGCCTTCAATATTGCCTATGGCCATGCCGCCGATACCGAACACCAGGGTGATGGCCACTATGACCAGGTTGCGGGCCTGTGACAGGTCCACCTGATGGCGGATCAGGGTGTTCAGTCCTACCACCGCAATCGAGCCGAACAGCAGACACAGGATGCCGCCCATGACCGGGGCCGGTATGGTCTGAAGGGCAGCGCCGAATTTACCCACGAAGGCCAGTACGATGGCGATGCAGGCGGCCCAGATCATTACTTTCGGGTTGAAGTTTTTGGTCAACACCACGGCGCCGGTCACTTCGGAATAGGTGGTGTTGGGTGGGCCGCCAAGGGCAGAGGCTGCGCTGGTGGCCAGGCCATCACCCAGCAGGGTGCGGTGCAGGCCGGGTTTTTCGAGGTAGTTTTTGCGGGTAACCGTGCCGATGGCGAGGATGTCGCCGATGTGTTCGATCGCTGGGGCTATCGCAACCGGAATCATGAACAGGATAGCTGCCCAGCTGAACTCCGGCGCCACAAAATTGGGCACAGCCAACCAGGGCGCTTCGGTGATAGGGGAGAGGTCCACAATGCCG